>JAAZIE010000167.1 GCA_012510305.1 Bacillota bacterium
AATCATCCTGAGCGAAGCGAAGGATCTCCGAGTCGCAGACTCACAGAATCATCCTGAGCGAAGCGAAGGATCTCGCGCAGTAGTGCGGGGCTTTCGTTAAAAACACCAGGCGTTCGTTCTGTCCGCAGCCGGGCCGGCAGAGACTCTTCGCTGCGCTCAGAGTGACATTTTAGAAGCCAGGGCGACAGGGGAGAAAGCCTGGCCGTCAATCGCATCTCCCCTTGCGCGCCCCACATTGGAGGTTGGAGGTAGGAAGTGAGAGGTGGGAGGAAACAAAAACCTCCCAACTGTACACAGCAGGTACCACAAAAATTTGTAGGGGCGACCCATGGGTCGCCCGAACCAGGTACCCGGGGGCAAACAGATACCACATAAACACAAATGAAACAGGCGGGTTAAATCCGGGCGGGGCATGCCCCGCCCCTACAATTTTACACGACGCCCGCGGGCTAAAATGACGGCACCGGCACCGTATATCCACACCAGAACCGAAAACGCTATGTACCGCCCTATTTCCTTTAAATGTCATCCTGAGCGCAGCGAAGGATCTCGTTTTTTGCTGCCCGCAGATGAACCATGCCCCAAATTTTACACGATGCCTGCAGGCTAAAATGATGGCGGCAGAAACATACAGCCGCACGAAACCTTGGGCTACCCGTCGCCCGGCATGAGCTGCTCCACCAGGTTGATCACCGCAAAATGGCCCCCGGTGAGCGGCGCCAGCTGCGTTTCCCGCTCAAAAATACGGTCGCGGATCTCCGGCGCAGTCAAGGATTCGCCGGCCAGCCGGGATACCCGGCCGCGCAGTTCGCGCATATGATCCAAAAATGATGCGATCGCCTCTTTGCCCCGGGGAACAACCCGCCCGGAAGAGGTGTAAAGGGTCATCTCCTTTACCGGCAGCTCCAGCAGCTTCCCCAGCGAGCTGATAATCCCCTCGATATCCTCGTCAGCCCGGAGCATCTTCAAGTTTTCCGATACAAACAGATCGCCGGTAAAACACCAGCCCTGCTCCGGTTCAAAGAAGACCACATGATCAGGGGAATGCCCCGGCGTCTCGATAACCTCAAAAGTGTAGCGCCCTGTATTTATTGTTTCCGGCAGGGGCTGCACCGTCGTCAGCTCCGGGTAGCCCCAGACCATCTCCTGGTACTCAAGCAGCGGGAAGCCCTTTTTGATCAGCGGAATCGCCAGCCGGTGGGCAAATATCTCCAGGCCCAGCTCACGCTGTACAAAATAGTTGGCCCCGATATGGTCTTCGTGGTGATGCGTGTTCACGACCTGTTCCACCCTTTGCTCCCGGAGAAACCGGCCCAGCTCCTCGGCGGTATGGGCGCACCCGGTATCGATGAGCAGACCGTCCACCAGGTATGCCGCGGTCCAGTAGAGCACGGTCCCATCCATCTCCCGCCCCATCTTCAGCTGGGTAATCTCATCAAAGTGGTTAACTTTTAACATTGATCCCCCTCACTTTCTTTAAATAACCCGTACTGCTGCCCTATTTGAATATTTCGACAAAAGCTGCCCATATTCCTTCAGCCGGCAAACCGGGAGCCATGCCCGGGACTCTGCTCCCGGCAAAAAAGCAGCCCTGAAGATGGCTCTGCTGCCGGTATTGTTGCTTCACATGTTTTAGAAAAATAGCGATCCTTTGCTTTTACAGCTCCGCCCGGCGGAACGAAAGCGCTGCCGCGGCCAGAACCCCGGCGGCCAGGATAAAAGTCGCCGGCAGCGCCGGCAGGATATCCGCCGGAACAGCGCTCCCTTTCAGCAGCTCCGCAATGAGCGAACTGAGCCGGTAGGGCATATATTTGCCGGCACCGGACTGATCGAGAAAAAGCTGCGGCAGCCAGAGCAGCAGCATGGCGGCAAAGGCGGCTCCGCCGGCAGCGAGCTGGCCGCGAAGCAGCGCCGAGGCGCCCAGGGTGAGCGCCAGGATCAGCTCCAGGTAGAGTAACATGAAAAGGGCGCTCCAGAGCGTGGGACCCAACGGCGGTGCGCCCATGAGCGAGGCGGTGTAAAGAGATGCCAGGAGCGTGCCCAGTCCCACTGTAAGCACAATGCCCGTGGAGTAAGCGGCAAACTTGGACCAGAGGTACGGCAGCCTCCCCACCGGCCGGGTGAGCACCCAGGCGCTCACGCCCCGCTCCCGTTCACCGGCCACGGCCCCCATCGCCGTGAGAATGATGATAATCGCTCCCACCTGCGAAAGGTTTTTGCCAAAATAGCTGATCAGCGCATCTTCGGGACCCATCTCCGGCATGATGATGGAGATCCCCCCCGCTCCGCGCATCAGCTGCTCCATGATCTGCGGCATATACTTTGCCGTGAGCGGATCCAAAATGGCGAAGAAGAGCCCGGCCAGCAGCAGCGCGGGCAGGCGGAAAGTGCGCCAGAGCTGGCGCAGATCTTTAAGCAATAGCGTTCTCACCGGCGCCGCCCCCTTTCCCCTTGCGATAGCCCGCCTGGCGAAGCAGCCTTAAAAAGATCATCTCCAGGTCTTCATGCTCCCGTTCGTAAGCGGTCACCACCGCGCCGCACCCCGCCAG
>JAAZIE010000168.1 GCA_012510305.1 Bacillota bacterium
GGCGCGGCCCGGTCCCGGGGGAAAGCGGGCCCCGGCTCGGCGGCGGCAGCGGTCCAGCTCTCCTGCGCCGCCAGCAGCGGCCGGGTCAACGCCGGCGGCGCCTCCAGCTGCTGCAGCACCCGGTGCAGCTCCAGCTGCTCGCGGGCCTCCTGTCGAAACTGGTTCCCCAGGTTTTTCTCCAGCTGCTTGAGCTTCTCCAGCTCGCCTCTAAGCTCGCCCAGGCTCTGCCGCAGCTCCCGCTCCCGCACATGGGCTTCATTTTCGGCAATCTCTTTCTTCAGATCGGCGATGGCATCGTCCTGGGATTGCCGCTGCGCCCTGCCGTGCTCGATGCGACCGCCCAGCTCTTCGAAAGCCTGCGCCGCCTCTTCTTTTTCTTTTATTTTCTGCGCCGCCTTCTCCTGCCGCAGCTCCCAGCGGGCCCGCTGCACCATGTAGCCGCCCAGGGTGAGCTGCCGGTGCAGCTTCTCGATCTCACAGTAGCGCTCCTCGATCTGCTCCAGGGCGGCGATCTCTTTTTTGGTGTCGCCGATGATCCGCTCCACCTCGCGAAATTTCTCGAAGTAATCGCGCATCGTCTCCACGTCGATGACCTTCTCCTCAAGGATATAGTCGTAGACAAAGCGGCGCAGATCGGTGATCGGCGAAAAGGAGATCCCCTTGCTGAACAAAGAGAAGAAAGATTCCTTGGCCCCGCCAAAAAGCTGTCTTAAATCGTGGGCGTAGCCGCTTAGATCGTTGCGGTAGTTGCGGTGATGGATCTGCCTGGCCTTGAGGTAGTCGAAGAACTCTCGCACGCTGTACGGTAAAAGCGGCTCTTTGAAAAAAAGTTCATCGCGCAGCGGCTCCTCGTCGATCCTGAAGAAGACGTGCTCCTCTTCGCCGGTGGCATGAAAATAATCGCAGGCCACTCCGATGAGGTAGGGCTTCCCGGTGGTGGTCCGGGTAATCTCCAGCACGACGTAGCTGGAAAAACTGTCGCTGCGCAGGAAAGCGGCCTCGCCCTCCGCCCCGGTCTTGCCCCGCAGGTAGCTGCGCAGATCGCGGGTGGTGCGGTCCTCGAAGGCGGAGGAGTTGAAACGGATCTTGCGCAGGTCGGCCACCATGACCAGCTGCAGGGCGTCGATGAGCGTCGATTTGCCGGCACCGTTATCCCCGGTGACCAGGGTGTTGCCCTCGATGGGGATGGTCTCATTGGTAAAAAAGTGCCAGTTGATCAGCTTTATCTTGGTCAGCAGGCGCATTTTTCAAAATCACCACCTATAAACCGGCTTCCTCTTCGTCCAGGTCAAGCTCGCCTTCGTCCGCACTTTCATCCTCTTCAGCCCCGATTGCCTGCTCGCCCAGCCAGCGGGCCAGCGATTCCAAGTCGGCCAGGTTCAAGACCAAAAGCAGCGAGGGATAGAGCAGGTAGAGCGCTTCGGGATCGCGCCAGTGCCCTTTTTTTAGATCCAGCAGGGCAAAGTTGCTGAAAAGCCGCAGGATCCGGTGCATCTCCTCGCGCGCCGGCAGCCGCTGCTTGATCCCCAGGGCCAGGTACTTCTCCTGGATCTCGCGGCCGGTGACGTAAACCTGCTCGGTGAGGCGCAGCTCCCGCCGCCGGTCGTCGTAGAGCAGGCGCAGGATGAACAAGAAGATCGTCTCCTGAAGGTTGAAACTGCGCCGGTTGCGGTCTTCGCGGTTGTAGAGCTGGAGCACCGCCAGCTGCTGGTCAAGAAAAAGATCCCAGCGGGCCAGGTCGAGGTAGCGCCGGAAAAGGGTCAGGTTTCTCTCCACAAAACGGTAACAGCGGCGATCGGCCTCGCGCTCGAAAACCAGAAATGTTCTCGCCAGGAGGCGGTTGACCGACTCGCTGAAAAGGGCCTTCTCCTTGTCGCTCAGCTGCTCGTAAAGCTCTTCAAACTGCACCATCGTGAGGCTCCTTTCTCTGCAGGTCCAGGGCGGGCACCTCGACGGCCCCCCGGCTCAGCGACACCGTCCGCCCCCGCTCTCCGGAGAGCAGGTAGTTGGCCCGGCGCGAGCGGCTGTAAAGGAGAATATAGATGAGCCGAATCCACTGCTCCTTGGCGTCAAGGGGGAGGGCGCTCAAGGGGAGCCTCTCCCGCCCCTTGAGCAGCTCCTCCACGTAGCGGTTGATCTCTTCGATGGTGATCTCCTCCCGGACCCGCCGGCGGAAACGCTCCATCCCGGCGCGGCGGGCTTCTCCCGAAGGTTCCGCCAGGTGCAGCGGGCGGGGGATATGCTCCTGCCGGCGCCGGGGCGGCGTCTTGATGCTGAGCTCGTCGATGGAGCGCTGGGGAAAGAGGCGGATGAAGCGGCCGATATGCGGGTCCACCTCTTCGCGCTCGCCGCAGCGCTTAGCCTCCCCGGAGAGATAGCGCAGGGCGCGGCGCAGCGTCTGCTCGCTGCCCTGGCCGTGCCTGAGCTGGAAGCGCAGCTTCTCCACCGCGGCACGGGCGTACTGGACGTTGCGCCGGTCGATCTCTTCGAGAATCTCGTCCATGCTGTTAAAAGATTCTTCAATATACTCCAGCCAGTCGTAAACCTGGTTTTCGGCGGCCCTCTTTTCAGCGGCCTGCTTCTCCTGCACCATCAGGCGGGCCTGCTCGGTGATCGCCGGCCGGTTCAACTGCCACTGCTTCACCCGCGTGATAATGCCGGTGCGGTACTTGGAGATATGCTCCGAGGTCTTCAGGCGGTAATATTGCTCCCCCAGCACCTCGCTAAAGTATTGATCAAAAATATGGCTCAGGATCTCGCGCGGCGCTTTCGCCTCCAGCAGCTCCCCGGTATATTTTTTGATGCTGTGGCTGAGGCTCTTCAGACCGCCGATGAGCTCGGCGGTGGCTTCACGGGCCTGCTGCAGGGCGATGTAGGAGAGCCCTTCATCGCCGGTGAGGTTCTGGTAGATGCTGAGAATGCGCCCGCGGTACTCCATGCGGTAGCCGCGGCGGATCTTGTCGAGCGTCTCCAGCAGGGCCAGGGCATGATCGGGCAGGGTCACCCGGAAGCTGTAGTCGGGGTGCTGCTCCTGGTCCACCCAGCCGGCTTCGTCGAACTTGCGAAAGAGCCCGTTGGCCCGGTCGCGCACGGTGCGCTCCGGACCGCCAGCCCCTGTTTCGTCTTCCTCTTCCGGCCAGTCCCCGGCAGCGCACGTTTCCAGGTACTCGCAGAAGAGATCGATCACCGTCTCCTTGGGCAGCGTGTAGATGCTGCGCCGGTAAAGATCGTAGACCAGGAAAAGAAGGTCGGCATGCAGCTCCTTCAGCGGCCCGGTAAAAACCGAGAAGAGGTTCTCAGGGATATGAGCAAATAGTTTGCCTGTAGAATCAAGTTTGATCATGTCGTATTATTCCACACACAGGCGGGTTAATCCTTCGGGAGGGACACCGGAGTTACTGGACGGTGAAAGGCTGGGGAAAAGGTTTTTCCGGCCATCTTCAAAGCGGCCGGGGGATCACTTATCTCCAACCACGGCATCCGGCGCCGCCAGGAAGCGCTTGATCAAATAGCTGAGCAGGAAGCAGAGCAGGACCGCCCCCAGGCCGATCATAAATGCGGGATTGTAGTTGCCGCTGCGGTCGGCCAGGGCCGCCGCGGCCAGGGGGCCGGCGAACCCGGCCACCCCCATGGCCGTGAATAGAACGCCGTATACAAAACCAAAGTCGGCCAGGCCGAAGAGATGCCCCGTGGCGGTGGGGAAAGAGGTGTAGAGGCTGCCGTAACCGGTTCCCAGGAGCAGGGTTGCCGCCACCAGCGCCGGCCCTCCCCGGCCGCAAAAGAAGACGAGCATGGCCCCGCCGAGGAAGAGCAGCGCCAAGCGGATGTTGCGCAGGTAGCCGATCCGATCGCAGAGCAGCCCGCCGGCAAGCCGTCCCAGGGTGCTGGCCAGGGCAAAAAGAGAGACCAGCAGGTAACCCCAGGGCACCTGGTAATTCAACCGGGCAACCTGAGCCAGCTGGCCGGCAAACATATGCCCCGTTCCCGTGGAGAGCCCCAGCATGAGCCAGAGAAGAATAAAGGCGGGGTTGCCGAGCAGCCGGCGCCAGTTAACCCCGGCGGCGGGTGCTCCTTCTACCGGCCCGGCGGCGCTATCCTGATCTTCTGGAACCGCAATCGCCCGGGCAGCCAGGGTGATCGCGACCATCAAAAAAAGACCGCAGGCGACAAAGGCACCGCGCAGCCCGATTTTCCCCAGGAGCAGCTTCACCAGGGGCGACCAGGCCAGGGCCGCAGCCCCCATGGGCATGATCACCACGGCGGTGATGAGGCCCCTTTTTTCGGCAGGGAACCATTTCAGCGCCGCCGGGGTGGCTGAAGCGTAGCCAAAAGCGGCGGCGCTGCCGAAGAGCAGGCCGAAAAGAAGGGTCAGCCCGATGGGATGAGTGACGAAAGCACAGGCGATGAGGGTGGAGCCGGTAAAAAGACCGCTGATCGTTACCGACCGGCGCGGTCCCATGCGGTCCTGAAAGCGGCCGGCAAAGATCATGGCGATGGAAAAGACAAGCAGCTCCAGGGTGTAAGGGAAGACCGCCTGGGCCCGGGACCAGCCGAGCTCCGCAATGAGCCCTTCGGCGAAAACAGACCAGGCATAGAAGAGCCCCAAAGAAAAATTCATGAAGGCCCCGGCCAGGGCCACCTTCGTTCCCCGGTAAAGCAAATGAGTTCCTCCTTCTTAAAGCAAGCCGCTGATCCTTTTCCGCCGCCCCGCTGACCGCATCTCGTTCCGCCGGCTAGTCAAAGGGAAAGCGGTAGCCGGACAGGTCCAGCTCATTGCGCATGGCGATCATCTCCTGCTGCAGCCGCTTGCCCACCGGAACCCCCCTCTCCTTGCGCTCCAGCCAGGCGAGGTGCTCTTTTTCGCCGGCGGTATAGATTCGTTCCTGACCCGGCGCTTTTTTTGAATCCCGCAGGCGGCGCAAAATCTCGCCGGCGCTCTTTTTAAAGGCCTCCAGCGCGGTGAAAGCAGCTATATCCACAGCCATGAAGAAGTGGCCCAGGCGGTAAGGCACTTTTTCACCGCTGTCGTCGAACCCGGTCAGCGCCTTCATGAAAGCGCCCCCCTGCAAAGCCGCCGAGAGAACCTCCACCACCGTGGCGTAGCCGTAACCCTTGTAGCCGGCATTCTCCTCACCGATACCGCCCAAGGGGGTCAGCGCTGCTTTTCCCTCGACAAGATCGATCAGGATCTGCCGGGTGTCGGTCCGGCTTTGGCCGCTTCTGTCGATGACCCACCCGTGGGGGATCTCCCTGTCAGCCCGTCCGTAGACCTCGATCTTGCCGCGCTGC
Organism: Bacillota bacterium; assembly: GCA_012510305.1. Classification (GTDB taxonomy): domain Bacteria; phylum Bacillota; class Dethiobacteria; order DTU022; family DTU022; genus JAAZPQ01. The sequence goes on from JAAZIE010000168.1 coordinate 5,290, forward strand.
GTTACCGAGGTGGCACAGTCGAGAAGAAAGGGGAAATCCTCGTCCGTGGGAAAACCGAATGTAAGCGGATTGGTCCCCAGCATGTTTTCCACCCCAAAAGTGGGGGCGATGGAGGGCCGGGCGTTGCTCCCGACCAGGCCGATCATCCCGGCCTCCGCGGCCATGTTCAGGTAGTAACCGCAGATCCCAAAATGGGTGGAATCGCGCACTGCGACCATACCCATGCCGTAGCGGCGCGCCTTGTCGATGGTCAGCTCCATCGCTTTTTTGCCGATGACGTGGCCCATACCGTGGTGGCCGTTCACCACCGCCGTGGTGGGCCCCTCCCGGACCACTTCAAAATTTGTCACCGGAAACTGGATCCCTTCCCTGACCCGATCGTAGTATATTGTCTTCAGCCGCCCAATACCGTGCGAGTCGATGCCCCACTTATCAGCAGTGATCAGCAGATCAGCGCAGATGCGGGCCTCGCTTTCCGGGACACCGATCCCCATGAATACATCGGTCATGAAGTTCTCCATTGTCTTGAAATCAATCCAGAAAACTTCTTCTGCCATTGGGTCCACTCCTTTCAAAAATTGTTCTTCAAAATTTGCTGAAGGAATTGCTAATATTTTCTTCATTTGACGGGCAAAAACCTTTTCAGCTTGCAGGGCGATCATTCAGCAAAGCAGGAAATAAATAAAGCAGCACCGGGACAAAGGATAACATGGGGATGGACACCTAAGTTTTTAATTGGGTACCAGAGCGGGATATGATTTGGAAGGTGCCCGCACTTGCCGGGCACCTTCCTTTTTCATTGGAGCGGGTGATGGGAATCGAACCCACGTAGCTGGCTTGGAAGGCCAGTGCTCTACCATTGAGCTACACCCGCACAGATGAGAAGTGAGACGTGAGCAGTTGGAAGTGAGACTGATGACTCCATGTAATCTGTTCCGCTTCATGATCCACTCCCTGCACCCGCCTGCTTCTCCTTTAACCGGGGGGAATTTAAAATTGCACTTTCCCGGCGCATACAATAATATAGCACATCTCGCCCGCATTATCTACAGATCGTTCCGGAGCGGAACTTGGCGGGATCTGAGCGCGGCAGCCCGAAGCCGCCGGCCAAACGCGGGGCGGCTTGCCGAGATGAGCCTTTGTTTGAGTTGACATCACCAAAGGGTTGCTGCTATTCTTTTACCATAGAGATGTAATTGGCAGCTCAGCACAGGCTTGTTTGCCCGTCGAATTTTTGGGGTTACCTGCCTAAAGACAAAGATCCGGGAGAGTGAAACCGATGAAAAGACTTTACCGTTCCCGCAGCGATACCATGATCGCCGGGGTTTGCGGCGGCCTGGCCGAGTACCTGGGGATAGATTCTACCGTGGTCCGGTTGCTCTATATGCTGCTGTCTGTATTCTCGGCGGGTTTTCCCGGCGTCCTTGTTTACATCATCGCCGCGATCATCATGCCTTTGGAATAGCCCCAAGATCGCCGCATCAACCGCAGAGCCAAACCCGCAGCTCCCCCGGCCGCCTGGAGGCCATTAGTTGCATGAATAATATGCTCAAAATAAACGCTCTGAATTATACGGCGCCAAACCAACTACTCTATGCTTTGCATGCCGAGACTGCTTTACCAAGCAGGACTTTTAAACGCATTTGCTAATAAATAGATAACTACTACTAAAGCAAAAAGTGCTATTGCTGGAATCGCCAGCCACAGCAAATTTAAATAGTAACCTAAAACTAATGTAATATATGAGATATGTATCCAGAGTAGGTAAAACAGCGTCCCCACACCATTACTATATTCTGTGCTATACATTATTTGAAAAGGAACTGTTGCTACAGAGAAACCCAAAAGAAAAAATGGTAAAATATTTAGCGACGAGTCTTCCGAGAAATTGATAGCAACATTAAAAACAGTGATTACTAAAAAAACCAGTACAACAAAAGTCCATAAGATATTTAGTATCGTGAATAACATAAATAATACTTGGTTACCTTTTTCGGCAAAGTACAAAGCGGGAAACATCAGGAAGTTGAGAAGTGGATATACCCTATATGTAAGATAAATAAATACAATGCCCCCTAAAACTAGAGGCCAACAACCATTAAATAATAAACAAATCCCGCCTATAATTCCGCTTAATAAGCTCAAAAATACAAGAAAAGGGATGCTTATTGCAACACCATTGATAAAAGGGGTTTGTTTAGACATTATAAACTTAAACTCCTTACGCCGCATATGAAAGGAAAACCGAAATTAGCCTTAAGAGTTTTCTGTGGTGTTTACTAAGTGTGCCAAAAACAGTCTTTTGAAGTATTTTATAGTAGTGGTCGGGGCGGCCGGATTCGAACCGGCGGCCCCTTGGTCCCAAACCAAGTGCGCTACCAAGCTGCGCCACGCCCCGACGGGTTCAATGCGACTATATTATACACCAAAAGAAGGCCCGTTTAAAGAGAAGGGACCAATCGGGGTAGTCCAAAGTGCCCATCTCTTAGCCTACGAAACCAATTCGCTTATCAAAATACAATAAAGATCGCGCTCCACAATATCCGAAGTGAAATAAAGCCGGGGGTTTGTTTAAAATTACTGCTTTAGAGTGCTTCAGATCCTAACCCTCAGTGGAGTCAAGCATTAAAAAACCCACAGGCCGCAAAGCGTCTCGGGCAGTTCCCGCCAACCTCTAGCAACACCGGTGAGATTCCCGATATGGCCCGGCAAGATGAACGGCTCTTGAATTTAAGTCTTTGTAGGTAGAAATCATACCGCAACCTCCTTTCGCCCCTGCTTCAATCCCAGCCGCTCCAAGACCGCTGACGGTTCCAAAATAGGAGGGAAACACAGGCCGAAGAGGGACTCTGGCTCACCGCCTCTTAGATTCCTACCGGCGAAGAAGCCCTCTATTTCGCCACGGTCCTCATAATCCGGATCCCGATTGTCCACAACAGCCCCGTGAAGTATAGCTGCCGCAAGCTCTTTGTAGTTCTCAGTCAGTTCTGACATTTTAGATACCCCTCTTTTCTTTATTTTGGCCGCCAGCAGCCGATTCGGGACCACCGGCGGCCTGCCACCCTACCCCTCTTTCACGCTACCCTCA
>JAAZIE010000169.1 GCA_012510305.1 Bacillota bacterium
ATGCCAAGGTGATCCGCATCGACGGGGAGGGCGAGCTGGTCAACTTTGTGATGAACGACAAGTGTGCGGCGGGAACGGGACGCTTTCTTGAAGTGATGAGCAGAACCCTGGGCATCTCCATGGAGGAGCTGGGGCCCGTTTCTTTCGGGGCAAAAGAGGTCATCGAGATGAGCAATCGCTGCAGCATCTTCTGTGAAACAGAAGTGCATCATTACCTGCAGCGGGGCGCCGCACTGCCCGATGTGGCTGCCGGGATCAACCGGACCATGGCCGGCCGGGTGATGGCCCTGGTGCGCCGGGTGGGCGTTGAAAAGGAGATCACCATCAGCGGCGGGGTGGCCAAAAACCCGGCGGTGAGAAAGGAGCTGGAGCGAGCGATGAATATGCGTACGCTGACCTACAATCTCGATTCTCAACTTATTGGCGCGCTGGGCGCAGCTCTGTATGCACGGGCGCTGGGGGGAGGGGCCGAGAAATGATCACTTTAGGGGTGGATGTGGGCAGTATCTTTACCAAGGCGGTTGTGCTGAAAGGCGATGAGATCGCCGCCACGCTCATCCGCGAGACTGTGGGCGATATTTCGCAGAAAATAGACGGGATGATCGATGAAGTGCTCGCTGCGGCGGGGGTTTCGCCGGGTGAAGTGGATACCTGCGTCAGCTCGGGGCAGGGTGAGGACCTGGTGGAGCGGGCTGATTTTAGTGAAGATGATATCGCCTGTGTCGCCGTGGCCACGCGCCACCTTCTTCCCGATACCGAGCTCACCATCGATATCGGCGGGCAGAGCATCTCCACGGTCCTGAGCGATCCTCAGGGAGATATTTTGAATTACCTGCGCAACGATAAATGTGCTTCGGGCTCCGGGCGCTTCATCGAAGTGATCAGCACCGCGCTCGGTGTGGCGATCGATGATATCGACAAGGTCGCCGGGGAGTCATGCAGCAAAGTGGCTGTAAGTACACAGTGTGCCGTATTTGCGGAAAGCGAGGTTATCTCGTACGTCAACCGCGGTGAACCCGTCCCCGATATTATCGCCGGTGTCTGCGATTCCATGGCCCGGATCATCGTTTCCCAGGCGCTGCGCATCGGGCCGGTGGAAAGCTTTACAGCAACCGGCGGGGTGGCGCGCCTTTCCAGCGTCGTCAACAACTTGAAAGAACGCCTTCAGGGAGGCTACCGCCCCCTGCCCATAGATCCCTGCCTCACGGTGGCTTACGGCGCCGCCTTGATCGGCCAGGAGGAATAAGGATGGGGCTGTTCAGGGAGCCGCTGCAGAAAATACTGTCGCTCCGCGATCGCGTCCGGGCCGGCGGAAAAGTCCGGGAGTTTGATTACAACCGTTCAGCGGCTTGGCCGGAAAAAAAATCCCTGGTTTTGCAGGAAGACACTCTTGTGGAACTGGGCAGTTCATCCGGTTCCCTGTTTTTAATCCTCTGGACCGGAAAGAGCGGCGCGCTGCTGCAACCCGGACGGATCTCCCTGGTGGGCCCGGATGTAAGTGAGATCGGTGAAAAAACGATCCCCTTCATTCAGATTGTTCTGGTCCAGGGGGAATTTGAGGATGAGTACGAAACCTACCGGGAGCTGAGAGATCTAATTTATGATACCAGGCCGGAGGGAATCTCGACGCGGATCTGGCCGGACCGGCAGAGAATATGGTGCCGGATCAGCAGGGAAGCGGTGGCGCAGGGATTCTCCCTGATCCGCTACGGCAATACCCTGATCAAGAACTTGAACAGGCTGAAGGGGGTGGGCGGGGCGGAGATTCTCTTTATTACTGAAGCCATGGAAGAGCAGGAAGAGCTCCGGCTCACCGCCGGGAAAGTGCGAGAGGTAGTGGAAGCGCTCATCAAAATGTATGAAGAGATGAACTTTGATTGCAGTGATTGCGAATACAATGAAGTCTGTGCAGAGGTGACTACGCTGAGAGATATCCGGGAACGGTTGCGAAAGGAGCGCCGGTTACAGTGAAGGGTGTTGTCTGTATATGCGGCAAGGGGGGGGTGGGGAAGACAACGATATCCGCCCTTTTGTCCAGGCTTGTCCTGGAGCGGCAAGGCATCAGGGGGCTGGCTGTGGATGCCGATCCCGGCGGGGGCCTTTCCATGGCCCTCTCGCTGCCCGTTAAAAAAACAGTTAACGATCTGCGGAAGA
>JAAZIE010000170.1 GCA_012510305.1 Bacillota bacterium
CTGGTCTTCCGCTGCTACCGCAAGTACGGTCATACCAGGGCGGCCGAGATATTGGACGAGATCAAACGGCTGGGATTCCATTATGCCACCAAAGCAGGGGTCACCGTGGCTATCGAAGATCTGGTCATCCCTCCCGACAAGCAAAAGCTCCTTCAGCAGGCTGAAAAGAAGGTCTGGGACACTGAAGAAAACTTTTCCCACGGTCTCATTACCGAAAAAGAGCGTTATGACAAGGTGATCGAGATCTGGAGCAACAATAAAGATGAGATCACCCGCTCGCTGATGAACCGGCTCGATGAGCTCAACCCCATTTTCATGATGGCTCATTCGGGAGCGCGGGGCAACGAATCGCAGATCACCCAGCTGGCCGGGATGCGCGGCCTTATGGCCGACCCTTCCGGGCGTATTATCGACCTGCCGATCAAAGCCAATTTCCGCGAAGGGTTAACCGTGCTGGAGTACTTTATCTCCACGCACGGAGCCCGCAAGGGGTTGGCCGACACCGCTTTAAAAACTGCGGATTCCGGTTACCTCACCCGCCGTCTGGTCGACGTGGTCCAGGACGTGATTATTCGCGAAGAGGATTGCGGCACCGGCCAGGGGATCAGCCTGAGCGAATATCTCGAAAATGGCGATGATCTGAAAGTTGCGGTCGAGCGGATCATCGGCCGCTTTACCCTGGAGCCGATTTATCATCCTGACAGCGGAGAGGTGCTTTTGGACAGAAACGAGCTCATCGACGAGGACATTATCGAAAAGATTGTCAAGCTGGGCATTACGGAAGTCCGTTTCCGCTCTGCGCTGACCTGCCGCACCCGCCACGGCATCTGTGTAAAATGCTACGGCCGCAACCTGGCCACGGGAAAGATTGTCGATGTGGGCGAGTCCGTGGGGATCATTGCAGCGCAGTCTATCGGTGAGCCGGGCACGCAGTTAACGATGCGCACTTTCCATACCGGCGGTGTGGCCGGCGACGATATTACCCAGGGCCTGCCGCGGGTGGAAGAGCTTTTTGAAGCGCGAAAGCCAAAAGGGCAATCCTTGATTTCGGAGGTTTCGGGCATAGTTGATATCAAGGAAACGCGCTACAAGCGCGAGCTGAAAATTATCAGCGAGCACGATGAGGTGCGGATCTACCCGGTGCCGTACGGGGCTCGCCTGAAGGTGGAAGACGGCCAGAAGGTCGACGCCGGCGATGAGCTCACCGAAGGCTCGATCAACCCGCATGAACTGCTCAAGGTAAAAGGGGTTCGCGGGGTGCAGCTCTACCTTCTCCAGGAGGTCCAGTGGGTCTACCGGATGCAGGGCGTCGATATCAACGATAAGCATATTGAGGTTATCATCCGGCAAATGCTGAAAAAAGTGAAGGTAACCGATTCCGGCGATACCGACCTGCTGCCCGGCGGGCTGGTGGACAGTTTTTATTTTGACGACATCAACGAGCGGGTCAAAGAAGAAGGTGAAGAACCGGCCCGGGCCCGGCCGATGCTGCTGGGCATCACCAAGGCTTCCCTGGCGACAGACTCTTTTCTGTCGGCGGCTTCATTTCAAGAAACCACCCGCGTCCTGACCGATGCGGCCATCAAAGGGAAACAGGATGATCTTTTGGGGCTGAAAGAGAATGTTATTATCGGCAAGCTCATCCCGGCCGGGACCGGCATGTCCCGCTATCGCAGTATCCAGGTGCGGGCCCCGGGCGAATACGAGGTCACCGAAGAACAGGTGCCTGAAGCGGATGAAGATCCGGAAAGCGAACCGGTGGTGGAAAAAGCAGTCTCCCCGGGTACGGCGGAGGGACTGGACCCGGAGCCGGCTGCTTCCCCTGAAACTTAGGGGCGGAGAGAGGCTTAAACGGAGAAAAAGTAAATATTAATTGACAACCGCACGGTGCCGGTGATAAACTCTTGGAGTGCGTTAAAAAGGGGACCCGGGGAAAGCGAGGATGACTTGCTTGAGTGACGAACTGGCGGCAATGGTTTCTCAGGCGCGTCGTAAGATTGTGGGAACAAAGCAGACCCTGAAGGCGTTGGAAAGAGAAGAAGCGGTCATGGTCCTTTTGGCCGGGGATGCCGATGAAAAAATCAGCGCTCCGGTGGAAGCCCTGGCCGCGGATAAAGGCATCGAGATCGCCCATGTTGAGACGATGTCCTCTTTGGGCAGGATTTGCGGAATTAAAGTAAAAGCAGCAGCGGCTGCTATTATCGAGTTTTAAAAAGGAGGTGGACTTTTGCCGACGTTAAATCAATTGATTCGCAAGGGCCGCCGGAAGCAAACCCATAAGTCAACGGCGCCGGCCCTGGAGAGATGCCCGCAGAAAAGAGGGGTTTGCACCAGGGTTTCCACGACTACACCCAAAAAGCCGAACTCGGCGCTGCGGAAAATCGCCCGCGTCCGCCTGACCAACGGGATCGAGGTTACCACTTACATCCCCGGGATCGGTCATAATCTCCAGGAGCACTCCGTCGTTCTGGTCAGGGGAGGCCGGGTCAAGGACCTGCCGGGCGTCCGCTATCATTTAGTTCGCGGAGCGCTGGATGCAGCCGGGGTGGAAGGCCGTGCCCAGGGCCGTTCAAAGTACGGGACGAAGAAACCGAAGGGTTAGTCAAATGTGGGCGTTAATTTTATGCTGAGGGGTGATTGGATAATGCCACGCAAGGGCCCTGTCGCCAGGCGGGAGATTCTGGCGGATCCGGTTTACAATAATAAAATGGTGGCAAAATTTATCAACAAGCTCATGTACGACGGGAAAAAGGGTATTGCCCAAAAGATTTTTTACGAAGCTTTTGAAATCATTAAAGAAAAAACGGGCAAGGATCCCCAGGAGGTATTTGAAACGGCGATACGCAATGTTTCACCGGTCCTCGAGGTTAAGCCCCGCCGTGTCGGCGGCGCCACGTACCAGGTTCCGGTAGAGGTTTCCTCCTATCGCAAAAGCATCCTGGCGATTCGCTGGATCATCGCCTTTGCCAGAAAACGAGGCGAGAAAACGATGCCGCAGCGGTTGGCGGCAGAAATTCTCGACGCCTCCAACGGAATCGGCTCGGCGATGAAGAAAAAAGAAGATACTCACAAGATGGCTGAAGCGAACAAGGCCTTTGCTCACTACAGATGGTGATCAAGAGGCAAGAAGCAAGAAGATAGAAGCAAGAATCAAGAGGCAGGAATCAAGAAGCAAGAAGCAAGAAGGGGCAAGAATAAAATTGATGCAAGAGATTTTCCGGCCTCGTGCATCTTGAAGGGAAGGAGGGAAATAGATGAACCCGCAGTTTCCACTGGAGAAGGTCAGGAATATCGGTATCGCCGCTCATATCGATGCCGGTAAAACTACGACCACGGAAAGAATTCTTTTTTATTCGGGCAGGCTGCACAAGCTTGGTGAAGTGCACGAGGGTACTGCCACGATGGATTGGATGGACCAGGAGCAGGAGCGCGGCATTACGATCACTTCGGCGGCAACCACCTGTATGTGGGAGGATGCCCGGATAAACATCATAGATACGCCCGGGCACGTGGACTTTACTGTAGAAGTGGAACGATCCATGCGCGTCCTCGACGGCGTGGTGGCCATATTTTGTGCCAAGGGTGGGGTGGAACCCCAATCCGAAACGGTATGGCGTCAGGCTGATCGTTACCATGTTCCCAGAATTGCCTATATCAACAAGATGGATATCGTGGGTGCCGATTTTTTCAGCGTTCTTAGCCAGCTCCGGGAAAAGTTGAATGCGCGTGTCCTGCCGATGCAGCTGCCCGTGGGTGCTGAGAGCAAGTTTTCAGGCGTAGTTGATCTGATCCGGATGCGGGCGATCATTTATGAGGATGACCTGGGGGTGGAGAGCCGTGAAACCGAGATCCCCCGGGAGCTGCGCGAGCAGGCCGCCGGCTATCGTGAGCGAATTTTGGAGACCGCGGCCGAATTTGACGATGCCCTGATGGAAAAATATTTTAAGGGCCAGGAGATCACTCCTGAAGAATGCTATCGCGCTCTTCGGAAGGCGACCATTCACCACGGCCTGGTACCGGTATTCTGCGGCTCCTCTTACCGCAACAAGGGGGTTCAACCTCTTTTGCATGCGGTGGTTACCTTGCTTCCCTCCCCCGTCGATGTGGGTGCGGTAAAGGGATTTGATTATAAAAGCGGCCAGGAAGATTTTCGCCTGCCGGACCCGGCCGCTCCCTTTTCAGCGCTGATCTTCAAGATCATGGTGGATCCCTTTGTGGGCAAGCTTGCTTTCGTCCGGGTCTATTCGGGGCGGCTGAAGAAAGGGTCGGTTCTGTTCAATGCCACCCGTGAAAAGAGACAGCGCATCAGCCGCCTGCTTAGAATGCACGCCAACTACCGCGAAGAGGTGGATGAAGCGCTGCCGGGTGACATCATCGCTTTTGCCGGCCCCAAGGAGATCAGCACCGGTGAAACTCTTTGCAGCCTGGAAAAACCGATTATTTTAGAGGCCATAAAATTCCCCGAGCCGGTTATTTCGGTGGCCATTGAGCCCAAAACAAAGGCGGACCAGGATAAAATGAGCCTTTCGCTGCAGCACCTGGGAGAAGAGGATCCCACCTTCCATATGCACACCGATGAAGAAACCGGCCAGACGATTATTTCCGGAATGGGCGAGCTGCACCTGGAAGTGATTGTCGACCGGCTGCTCAGGGAGTTCAAGGTTCAGGCCAATGTGGGGAAACCGCAGGTAGCCTACAAGGAGACGATCCGCGGCCTGGCCCGGGTGGAGGGGCGTTTTATCCGCCAAAGCGGCGGCAGGGGCCAGTACGGCCATGTGGTCATCGAAGTGTCGGCAGCCGAGCAGGGCTGTGGTTTTACTTTTATCAACCAGATAGTCGGCGGCACCATCCCCAAGGAATATATCCCCGCGGTTGAAAAGGGTCTTAACGAGGCGATGCATAACGGTGTCTTGGCCGGTTACCCGGTCACCGACGTGGAGGTAAAGCTGCTGGACGGCTCCTACCATCCCGTTGATTCTTCAGAGCTGGCTTTTCAAATTGCCGCCTCCCAGGCGTTTAAAAAAGCCCTGGCGCAGGCGCAGCCGGTGATGTTGGAGCCGATCATGAAGGTGGAGATCACCGTTCCTGAAGATTATCTTGGTGATGTGCTCGGCGATTTCACCGGTCGTCGCGGCCGCATCATGGGCACTGATCGCGAAGGCCGGCTTCATATTGTCCGGGGCATCGCCCCTCTTTCGGATATGTTCGGTTATACCACTGCCTTGCGCTCGCTGACCCAGGGCCGCGGTGTTTTCAGCATGGAATTTAACCGTTACGACGAGCTGCCGCCGAACATTGCCCAAAAAGTGATTGCTCAACACGTAGCTTATTAATATCTGGAGGTGTTTTTATGGCGAAGGAGAAGTTTGAGCGGACGAAGCCCCACTTGAATGTTGGGACCATTGGACACGTGGATCATGGCAAGACCACGTTGACTGCGGCGATTACCACCTGTTTATCCAGTGCGGGTTTTGCGCACAAGACCTCATTTGAGCAGATTGACAAGGCTCCCGAGGAGAAGGAGCGCGGGATTACCATTGCCACGGCGCACGTGGAATATGAGACGGACAACCGTCATTATGCGCACGTGGACTGTCCCGGCCATGCCGACTATGTGAAGAATATGATTACCGGTGCGGCGCAGATGGACGGGGCCATTTTGGTTGTTTCGGCGGCTGACGGTCCCATGCCCCAGACTCGCGAGCATATTTTGCTTTCGCGCCAGGTTGCGGTACCCTATATTGTTGTCTTTTTGAACAAGGCGGATATGGTTGACGATCCTGAGCTTTTGGAGCTTGTGGAGATGGAGGTTCGTGAACTTCTTTCCGAGTATGATTTTCCCGGTGATGACACTCCGGTAGTGATCGGCTCGGCGCTCAAGGCTCTTGATTGCGGTTGCGGTTCCCGCGATTGTGAGACCTGCGGTCCTATCTGGGAGCTGATGGATGCGGTGGACAAATATATTCCTCTTCCCGAGCGGGACAAGGATAAGCCTTTCCTGATGCCGATTGAGGATGTCTTTACCATCACCGGTCGCGGCACCGTGGTCACCGGCCGGGTGGACCGCGGCACGATCAAGACCGGTGAAGAGGTTGAGATTGTTGGTTTTGGCGAGCGTTCTCGGAAGACTGTAGCCACCGGCGTGGAGATGTTCCGCAAGATTTTGGATCACGCCGAGGCCGGTGACAATGTGGGTGTTCTTTTGCGCGGTGTGGAGCGCGACTCGGTGGAACGGGGCCAGGTGCTGGCGAAGCCCGGCAGCATCAGCCCGCATACCGCCTTCAAGGCCCAGGTTTACGTGCTGAAGAAGGAGGAGGGGGGGCGTCATACGCCTTTCTTCCAGGGTTACCGGCCGCAGTTTTACCTGCGCACCACCGATGTGACCGGGACGGTGACCTTGCCGGAGGGCGTCGAGATGGTCATGCCCGGCGATGATATTAACATGGATATCGAGCTGATTACCCCGGTGGCCATCGAACAGGGGCTGCGTTTTGCCATTCGCGAGGGCGGCCGCACCGTCGGCGCCGGAGTGGTCACCGCGGTGACGGA
>JAAZIE010000171.1 GCA_012510305.1 Bacillota bacterium
GATGTATATTCTCATCATCGCCCTGTTTACCGGCGGTGTCCTGGCCGGGGCGCTGGCGCTGCGGGGCCTGGAAAAAAACCAGCTTCTGCAGCTAAACTGCTACTTCGTGGCCTTTGTTGAAAGCCTGTCCGGCGGGAGCGGTGCGCCGGATCAGGGCACAATTTTCCGGCAAGCGCTGAGCCTTAATTTTCGTTACCTGCTGCTGACCTGGTTTTTGGGCTTATTTGTTTTTGGTTTTCCGCTTGTGGGCGGGTTGGTGGGGTTGCGCGGATTCTCGCTGGGCTTTACGGTGGGGTTTTTGGTCAGCCGGGATTCTCTTAGGGGTGTTCTTTTTGCCGCCGGTGCTGTTTTACCGCACAACCTCATCCTGGTGCCTGCTTTGATTGTCGGCAGCGCTACCGCTTTTTCGCTATCGTTTTTACGCCTGCGCTGTTCCCTGGAGAAGCGGCCCAGCCCCTTGCGCGAACAGTTCGGTTCTTATTCGCTCATCTTCCTGCTCATGGGGCTGCTCGTGGGGGTCGCAGTTTTAACCGAAGCGTATATATCGCCGGCGTTTATAAAGCTCTTGGCCCCGACAATTCAATAATGATTGTCCTTGTGAAAAAAAAGGATTTTGCAGCTCTGCTGTGGAATTGGTAGAAGAATTTTCATATGGAGATAGGAGCTACTGTTTCATGCTGGCCTGGGCTGAAAAATTTTCCCATTATCTAACCGTTGAAAAAGGGCTGTCGCGGAATACAATCGACTCATACCGGCGCGACCTTAATAATTTTTTTGTTTTTTTGGCCGGTGAAAAGGTTTCTTTGCCGAAAGAGGTAAGCCGCGATCTGATCAACGGTTACCTGCTCAGTTTAAAACAGGCCGGGCGGGCTGCTTCCACTATCTCCCGCAATGTAGCCTCGATCCGTTCTTTTTTCAATTTTTTGGTTCAAGAAAACCTGATCGAGGACAACCCTGCCCAACTGGTCAGATCGCCGCGCATAGAAAAAAGACTGCCCCGCGTCCTCACCACCAAAGAGGTGGACCGTTTGCTGCAGCAGCCCAGCAGCGATGGACAGGCCGGGCTGCGGGATAAGGCCATGCTGGAGCTGCTCTACGCCTCCGGGATTCGGGTATCCGAGCTGGTTTCCCTGAACCTCACCGACTTCAGCCCCGAGGCGGGTTTTTTACGCTGCCGGGGCAAGGGGATGAAGGAGCGGATCGTTCCGGTGGGTTCTGTGGCGGTGAAGTACGTCGGCGAGTACCTCTCCAGCGGCCGCCGCAAAATGCTGAAAAGAGGCGATGAGAAGGCGCTGTTTTTAAACCATCACGGGCGCCGCCTCACCAGGCAGGGATTCTGGAAGATACTGAAGAAATATGCGCGTCAATCGAAGCTCAGCGACGAGGTGACCCCGCACACCCTGCGCCACTCTTTTGCCACGCACCTCATTGAAAATGGCGCCGATCTTCGGTCCGTCCAAGAGATGCTGGGCCACTCTGACATCTCCACCACCCAGATCTATACGCAAATCACCCGCCATAAAATCCGTGAAGTTTATGACAAGACGCATCCTCGAGCCTGAGCGGGATGAGCCTTCCGGACGCCGGGCCATTATTGCCCTGCTTGACGGAGCCGGCGTGGGTTCACTGCCCGACGCCGGCGCATATGGTGACGCCGGGGCCAACACCCTGCTGCATGTACTTGCTGCAGAAGGCCCGCTGCAGCTGCCTCATTTGATGCGGCTGGGCCTGGGGAAGATTCTCCAACTGGCCGGCAACAACAGGGCTGCCTGCTCTTCTGAAGGGCCCCTGGAAGCGGGGTACTACGGGCGGGCGGCGTCCCGGTCGGCGGGGAAAGATTCCACAAGCGGCCACTGGGAGCTGGCCGGGGTGATCATGACGGAGCCCTTTCCGGTTTATCCGCGCGGATTTCCACCGCAGGTGATCAAGCCCTTCGAAAAAGCTATCGGGCGGCGCGTTCTGGGCAACGTCCCCGCGCAGGGGACGCAGATCATCGAGGATCTGGGAGAGCCACATTTGCGGACCGGCCGCCCCATTGTCTACACTTCGGCGGACAGCGTTTTTCAAATTGCCGCGCACGAAGAGATCATCCCGCCGGAGGAGCTGTACCGCTGGTGCGCCTCTGCGCGGGAGATTTTGCAGGGCGAGCATGCCGTGGGCCGGGTCATCGCCCGCCCTTTCAGCGGCGCTCCCGGCACCTTCAAGCGGACAGCGGGGCGCAAGGACTTCTCTCTCTCACCGCCGGGGCCAACCCTGCTTGACGCGTCTGCAGCGGGCGGTTACCCCGTGGCGGTGATCGGGAAAGTAGCCGATATTTTCAACCACTGCGGAGTGACCGTGCACCGGCCCGGCGGGGATAACGAGGCTACCGCCGCCGCGCTGCTGGGGTTGGTGAAAGAGATCCCGCGCGGCCTGCTCTGGGCCAACTTTGGCGATTTCGACACCCTCTACGGGCACCGCAACGACAGCCGCGGTTTTGCCCTTGCCCTGGAACGATTTGACCGCTTCCTGGGGACGCTTCTGGAGCTGCTTTTGCCCGGCGATCTCCTCTTTATCACCGCGGATCACGGCTGCGACCCCACCTGGCCGGGAACAGATCACACCCGCGAGTATGTGCCGCTCATCGCCTGGGGCCCTTCGGTAAAACGAAACCGGGCCCTGGGGACACGCTCGAGCTTTGCCGACCTGGGCGCATCATGCGCCTCCTGGCTGCAGCTTCCTCCTCTTGAAAACGGGCGCTCCTTCCTCAGCTAAACATTACCGCATACCGGGCGCCGGAGAACGGCGGCTGATACAGTATGATTTGCCCCCTCCCAGGAGAAAATAGTAAAAACCAAGGGGGGATTTGGCGCGGTGAAGTTTCTACGAGGGAGCATGACGCTGCTTTTATTGACGGTCCTGTCGTTGACCCCATTGATCAAAAGTGCGGCCCAGGCTGAACCCGCATTCGAAATGGAGGCGGAGGCGGCCCTGCTCATGGAAGTGAACAGCGGGAAAATTGTCTGGGAAAAAAACAGCCGGAAAAGGCTTTATCCGGCCAGCCTGACCAAAATTATGAGCCTGCTGCTGGCGCTGGAGAAGCTGGAAGAAGGTCAGATCTCGCTCGGCGACAAAGTCCGGATCAGCGCGCGGGCTTCTTCCATGGGCGGTACGGAGCTGTTTTTAAGTGAGGGCGACCGGGTAACCCTGGAGAACCTGCTCATCGGGATGGCGGTAGGCTCGGCCAACGATGCTGCCGTAGCCGTAGCCGAGCATATCAGCGGCTCCGTGGAGGCCTTTGCCGCCTTGATGAATGAAAGAGCCGCCGGGCTGGGATTGGAGCAAAGCCATTTCGTCAACCCTCACGGTCTTCATCACCCGGATCATTACAGCTGCGCTTACGACGTCATGCTCATGAGCCTGGCGCTGCTGGAACACCCGCGTATTCACCGGTGGGCCACCATTTGGATGGAGGAACACTTTCTCAAAGGCCAGATCCGTTCCGGCGAGGTTTACTTGAGCAACACCAACCGCATGGTTATGGACTATCCCGGCTGCGACGGGCTTAAAACCGGTTTTACCAGGGAGGCGGGCAACAGCATCGCGGCAACGGCGCAAAAAGGGAAAAGCCGATTTTTGGCCGTGGTAATGGGCTCCCCCACCGAAAAAGACCGCTATGACGCTGCCCGGGCTCTCCTGGATCACGGCTTTGGTAATTACAAAAGCGTTCCGGTGGTCAAGAAGAGGTCGGTGGTTGCAGAAATCTCCGTAGAAAAGGGGCTTCCACCGGAGACAGCAGCAATGGCTGCAGAGAACCTGAGTCTGCTGCTGCCGCAGGGAGCGGATGAAGAGTATACCAGGGAGATTGAGCTGTACCCGGTAGAACTTCCCCTGAAGGCTCACCAGAAGGTGGGAGAGCTGCTGGTGCGCTACGGTGAAAATGAAAAAATAGCGGTGGAGCTGATCGTTCAAGAAGAGGTCCGGCGAGCCCCGGTGGGAACGCTTTTCCTGCGCCTGCTGCGGCAGCTGCTCAAGTTCGGCCGCTAAAGTGCCCGGGGGAAGGAATCTTTTGTGACCACGCCTAACGCCTGCCAATGGGAAACGGTGAAACAGGTACCGAACAGCCATACCGGGAATCGTAAACGTGCGTAGGGGCAAGGCATGCCTCGCCCGGGTTTAACCGCAGGTTTCATTTATGCTATGGCGTTATCTGTTTGCCCGGCGGTACCTGTCCCGGGCGACCCATGGGTCGCCCCTACGAAGGTTTACGGTTTTGGTGTTGGTTAAACGGGACCTGTTTCATATTACCCGCCGGCCACCGTGTTTGAACGTAGAGGTATCGTACAAAATTGTAGGGGCAAGGCATGCCTTGCCCGGATTTTAACCCTGAGTTTTCTTTTACAATCCCGCGCTACTGCTTGCACCACGGTGGGAAGGCCTTGTCTCCTCCCACCTCCAATTTTACACCTCTAACCTCTAATGTGCGAGGCATGCCTCGCCCGGGTTTAACCGCAGGTTTCATTTATGCTATGGCGTTATCTGTTTTCCCGGCGGTACCTGTCCCGGGCGACCCATGGGTCGCCC
>JAAZIE010000172.1 GCA_012510305.1 Bacillota bacterium
CCGATGATTTCGGCAGCCTGCTGGATGGCAAGCTTAACGCTACCTCCGCTTTTATGGCGGGCAAGTTAAAGGTAAAAGGCGATATGGGCCTGGCGATGAAGCTGCAGAGCCTGTTGGGCTAAAAGTTAGCCGGGAGCGAAAGATATATGTTTAACCTTGCCGGAAAGGTGGCCCTCATTACCGGTGGTTCGCGCGGTTTGGGGCGCGCCGATGCCATGGCCTTGGCCAGGGCCGGCGCAGATGTCGTCATCACCGACATCCTGCTGGAAAGCGATGTCGACGAAGAAGCCCTTAAAACCAGCAGCGTGGGGCAAACCCTGAGAAAAGAAGGCGTGGTTTACGCCGAACAGACTGCGGAAGAGATCGGCCGGCTTGGCCGACGTGCCGCCGTTTACAGGATGGATGTGACCGATGGGGAGCAGGTATCCCGGGTTGTCGACGAAGTGATCAACCGGTTCGGGCATATTGATATACTGGTCAATAACGCCGCCATGTTGGACCACGTTGCCACTATTGAAAACCAGGATGCTGCTCTTTGGGAAAGAGATCTGCGGATCAACCTCACCGGCGCGTACAACTGCGCCAAGGCGGTCTGGCCGCATATGAAAGAACAGCGCTGGGGAAGGATCATCAATATGGCTTCGGTAGCCGGAACCATGGGCGGGTTCGGCCAGGCCAGTTATTCCTCCACCAAGGCGGGGATAATTGGGTTGACCAAAAGCCTGGCCCTGGAAGGAGCCCGTTACCAGATTACCTGCAATGCCATCGTCCCGGGAATAATCGCTACCGAAGCCTGGAAGAAAGGCAACCCCAAGATGAACGAGCGCATGATTGCCCGGACTGCTTTCCGCCGTCCCGGCGAACCTGAAGATATCGCCCACGCTGTCGTCTTTTTGGCTTCGGCAGAAGCGTGCTACATTACCGGTATAGAGCTCAACGTTTCCGGAGGCATCGAGCTCTTTATCTTCTAGAGAAAGATCTGAGTGCAACCGGGGCTCCCTTGAACGGGAGCCCCGGTTTTGTGTACACATTTTGCTGCTTGCACTGCGGTAAAAAGGTGACCGGAAAACCTGCCACCCGTCTACCGGATAACTTCCAGGGTCACCTTGCCAACACCGCTGCTTTTCAGGCCAATTTCGGCGGCAGCTGCGCTGGAAATATCGATAACTCTGCTGCTCGAGTAAGGACCGCGATCGTTGATCCGAACCACGGTGCTTTTCCCCGTTTTCAAAAAGGTTACCCGCACCCTGGTGCCAAAAGGCAGGGTGCGGTGCGCCGCAGTATAAGCCGCAGGATCAAACCGTTCTCCGCTGGCGGTGCGCGATCCGCTCAAGCCGTCCGCACCCCCATACCAGGAAGCGAAACCCTGGACAGTTCCGGAGCGCCGCCCCTCTCTCGAAGATAACGGTTTTTCCGGTGGCGACGCACTGCGGGACGGGGCAGGCTGCGGCGGAGACGGCGGGGGGCAAACAAGCAGCTTTTGCCGGCTCCCGGCCCTGCCCAGGGCGATCTCCTTGCGCTCAAGACAGCTGTCACAGCTTTCAATGGCTTCCTTTTCAGCCAATTTGTAATCTTTAAGACTCTGCAGCCCCAAGAAACCGCCGGTTAGCGCTGCCAGAGCCAACAAATAAAGAGAAGCCTGCCCGGTTTTACTGGTAAAATACCCGGGACCGATCATCTCTTTTCACCCTCTCCCCTAGTTTTTTAATCTATCTTTTACCGGTTATCTTATTATATGTATTCACGCATACGGGGATATATGTTTTTTTAACCCCAAAAAAGGCGGGCCGCATTGGCCCGCACCTGCCGCGCCAGTTGCTCCAGCTCCACCTCCAAAGTGAGGGCAACCCGCTCATAAGTCAGCTTTACAAAAGCAGGCTCGTTACGCTTGCCGCGGTGAGGCAGCGGCGCCAGGTAGGGCGCGTCTGTCTCCAGCAGCAACCGGTCGGCAGGGATCTCCCCCAGAAGCGACCTTAATTGATGCGAGCGGGGATAGGTCACCGGACCGGCAATGGAGATATAGAAACCCAATTCCAAAAAAGCGTCCAGAACTTTGCCGCTGCCGGAGAAACAATGGGCCACCCCTGAACGCGGCGGGCTCATTTCCCGCAGCACCTGCAGCGTTTGATCGTGAGCCTCCCGGCTGTGAATAATCACCGGCTTATTCAGCTCGGCGGCAAGAGCAAGCTGCTCGCGAAATACCCTTTCCTGAATGGGGCGCGGCGAAAGATCGCGGTAAAAATCAAGGCCCGTCTCGCCGATAGCGATTACGCGCCGGTTTTTTGCCAGTGCAGTAAGGTTTTCCAGGTAACGAGGCGAAACTTCAGCAGCACAATGAGGATGAACCCCCACCGCGGCCCATACTTTTGGAAATCGCTCACTCTGTGCCACCGCCTCCGCCGAATCGCGCTCGTCAACACCTACGTTGATCATCGTCCCCACACCGGCGGCATGAGCCCGGGCCAGGACCCGGTCCAGGTCGCCTTGAAAGCGCGAGGAGGTTAGATGGACATGGGTATCGATGAGGTGGGGCATTTCAGCGCACCCTGCTACCCGGAGCCAGCGGTTGATCCAGCGTCGCCAGGGCCAGTTTGCCCTGTTCATCTTCCGCCGCCAACAGCATACCCTGGGAAAGAAGGCCCCGCAGCTTCACCGGTTTTAAATTGGCCACGTAAAGAACCTGCCTGCCCGGCAGCTCTTCGGGACGGTACTGCGGCGCAATCCCGGCGACAACCTGGCGCTCCCCGGCGGCTCCGAGATCTACGGTCAGCCGCAGCAGCTTATCCGCGCCGTCAACAGGGGCGGCAGCGATTACAGTAACTGCCCGCAGATCCACCCGGGCAAACTGATCGATGGTGATCAGGCCCGCCTGCTCTTCTTTTTTACCGGCCCCGGCCGGCTCCACCACTTTTTTTGCTTTAGCCGGCCCCTCCCCGGCGGCTTTTTCTGCACCCGGATCGCGGTGCAGCTCGCGGCCCAGGTTCAAGCGCGGAAAAAGGTCTTCTTCACGCCGGACCGCAGTTCCCGGTTTAAGTTGCCCCCACCGCTGCAATCCGGCCCAGTCACATATCCCGGCCCCGGCTTCACCGTGCAGGCCGATCTGACGCCAGATCCGTTCCGGCAGGTGCGGCATAAAGGGGCCCACCAGGACACCGATAAACCTGATACTTTCCACCAGGTGGTAGAGGACCGTGCCCAACCGCTCGCCCCCGGCCGGGTCTTTGGCCAGATCCCAGGGGCTGTTCTGATCGATATATTTATTGCTCCGCCGGACCAGCTTCCACAGTTCGGCCAGCGCTTCGTTGGTCTTCAGTTCATCCATGCATCTTTCCATCTCCCGGGGCGTCTGCAGAGCCAGCTGCTGCAGCTCCAGATCGTTTTCAGCAGGCGGCCCGGCCGGCGCCGGGAGGATCCCGTCGAAGTAGCGCTCCACCATGGTCAAAGTTCTGCTGACCAGGTTTCCCAGATCGTTGGCCAGGTCGGTATTGATCCTTTTGACCAGCGCCTCCAGGCTGTAGATCCCATCCTGCCCCATAGAGATCTCCCGCAGCAGGAAATAGCGCACGGCGTCAGAACCATAACGGGCCGACAGGACCATGGGATCAACCACGTTTCCCTTGGATTTGGACATCTTCCCTTCATCCAGCATCAGCCACCCGTGTCCGAAAACAGTCTCGGGAAGCGGCAGATCCAGGGCCATCAAGAAGATGGGCCAGTAAATAGTGTGAAACCGGAGGATATCCTTGCCGATTAACTGCAGATCCGCCGGCCAGAAACGGGTCATTTTGCCGCCGTCCTCTCCGCCGTAGCCCAGTGCGGTAATATAGTTGCTCAGCGCATCCAGCCAGACGTAGATGATGTGTTCAGGCTCGAAGGGCACCGGGATACCCCAGCCCAGCGATGTCCGGGAGACACAGAGGTCTTCCAGCCCCGGCTTAAGAAAGTTGTTCACCATTTCGTTCTTGCGCGAGGCGGGCAGGATAAATTGCGGATGAGACTCGATATGCTTTAGCAACCGGTCGGCATAGCGGGACATTCTAAAAAAATAGGCTTCTTCGGTGATCAGCTCCACCGGCCTGCCGCAATCGGGACAATTTTTTTCGTCTTGCAGCTGCCGCTCCTGCCAGTAGGCTTCGCAGGGGACGCAATACCAGCCCTCATATGTACCTTTATAGATGTCGCCCTGTTCATAAAAACGGGTGAAGATCTGCTGGACTATGCGGTAATGGCGCTGCTCGGTGGTGCGGATAAAATCGTCGTACGAGATATCCAGCCTTTTCCACAGATCTTTGATCCAGGCCACGATTTCATCGACAAATGTCTGCGGCTCTTTTCCGGAAGCGGCTGCCTTCCGCTCGATTTTCTGCCCGTGCTCGTCGGTTCCGGTAAGGAAAAAGACCTCAAAGCCGGTCAGCCTTTTGAAGCGGGCCATGGCGTCGGCCAGCACGGTGGTATAAGCATTGCCGATATGCAGCTTGTTGCTGGGATAGTAAATGGGCGTGGTTATATAATAACTTTTTTTATCCGGCATGGTCCAACCCCCTGCACAATTGACAAGAATGAAGCTATTATACCAAACCGCCCCTTCATGTCAAGAAAAGGAACGCCCGGGCCGGACCGCCGGACCCTAAAAATATTTGCAAACCTGCCTTAAAAAAGAAAATATACTATTGACTTTTCATGTTAATAACTGGTATAATTGGTGAGCGCATAAAATGTCGTTAATTGTAGAAAAAGGAGGAGGAAGGGTTTTGAAATCAACGGGAATCGTCCGCAAAGTTGATGAGCTGGGAAGAATCGTTATCCCCATTGAACTGCGGCGCACTCTGGGAATCGATGTAAAAGACTCTTTGGAAATTTATGTGGACGGCGAAAAGATTGTTCTTAAAAAATACGAGCCGGCCTGCCTTTTCTGTGGCAATGCAGACAATGTCAAGCATTACCTGAACCGAATTATTTGTTATGAATGCATTGAAAAACTGGCTGCGGAGGAAGAATAGACCCACAAAAGCTTAAAAACTGAATGTAAGAGCCGGAATAAACTTTTCCGTTTTCCGGCTCTCATTTTTCCAAACAGTGAATTCGCCGCAGGGCGGCCGTCTCCCCGGATAAACGCTGCCGGACTAATAAGCGTTCACCTCGAAGCGCAGGCAGCACATCAGCCTTCCGCAAACACCGGATATTTTGGTGGGGTTGAGAGAAAGATTCTGCTCCTTGGCCATGCGGATAGAAACGGGGACAAACTCGCAAAGAAAACTGGCGCAGCAAAAATTGCGGCCGCAGGGCCCGATGCCTCCCCTCAGCTTGGCTTCATCGCGCACACCGATCTGGCGCAGCTCAATTCGCGCCCGGAAAATAGCGGCAAGATCTTTCACCAGTTCGCGAAAATCGACCCGCTCTTCGGAGGTAAAATAAAAGATGACCTTGCTGCGATCAAAAGTGTACTCCGCTCCTACCAGCTTCATATTTAAACCGTGGCGCTCAATCTGGACCGCACACTTGGATAAGGCTTCCGACTCTTTTTCCCTGTTTTTCTCCGCCTTGCGGAGATCGGCGGCGCCGGCCGGGCGCAACACTTTTTTCAAGGGCATAACCAGCTCGCTTTCGGGGACCTCTTCCGTACCTGAAACCACTGCTCCCATCTCCAGCCCGCGGGCTGTCTCCACGATTACGTTCATCCCCGGTTCTATTTTATTCCGGCCGGGATCAAAATGATAGATCTTCCCGGCGCGGCGAAAACGGACTCCAATTACCCTTGGCATAAAGAAAACCTCCTCTGTAATTGCAGCAGCATCCCTTCGAGAGCAAGGCGGCGGTTCACATTGGTAGCCTCCAGTTCCTGAATCGTTCCCTGGAGCAGCGCCATCGCCTCTTCCAGGCCTACCGGAAAAACCACCCCGGCCCAACGCCGCGCCTCTTTGGGATTGATCAACAGCGACTCGCTGCCGCAAACCAGGAACAGCAGGCCGTCGCGGCAAACGAAATAGAGCAGCTCCAGAAAAAAAAGAAGATCCTCCCGGCCGGCCAGGTCCCCGGCCAGGGCCAATATTTCTCGCGAAGAGCAGCCTTTTTGGGCCAGCTTCAAGGCGATTTCAGCCGCCCTGGTCATTTCCTCTTCGAATGTTTCACTTGCCGCCAGCTCCAGGGCCAGCCCCGGCAGCCCCTTGCTCAGACGCGAGATCAGCTGCGCTCGCTCCGGAGAAAGCCCCTCTTTTTTTATGAGCAGATCAAGGATCGCAGCGCTGCTTAAAGGCTGCAGCGTAAAACGCTGGCAGCGGGAAAGGATGGTGGCAGGAAGCTGCTGCGGCCTGTCGGCGAGCAGGATGAAATAGAGGCCGCGCGGCGGCTCTTCCAGTATTTTTAAAAGCGAAGCACAGGCTTCAGCGGTCATCTGCCCCGCTTCTTCAATCAGGCAGACCCGGTTGCCGCCTTCCAGGTAAAATTGGCCCCGGATCCGGCGAACCTGGTCAATCCCCAGCCGGCGGCCCTGCGGTTGCAGGTGAAACAAGTTCGTAGCCCCGCCCGAGCGAAAGCGGCGGCACGACGGGCAATCTTCGCAGGGTTCCGCCCCATCCCGGCCGGAGCAGAGCAGTGCCCGGGCCAGCGCCAGTCCCCAGCTTTTTTTACCGCTTCCCGGGGGACCGCAAAAGAGCACGGCATGGCTGACCGCTCCTGCTTTTAATTTTCCCGTTAAGGCCCGCCGCAACCCCTCCTGACCGCGGAGATCTTTGAAGTTCACCGGGTGCACCCCCCCCGGAGCAGCGCATCGGCGGCCAACCAGACCGCCTCGTGCTGCCGTTCGGCCGGGCCGGTGGCATCGATCAAGGAAAACCGGTGAGGCTGCTCTTCGGCTATAGCGAGGTATCCCCGGCGGACCCGCCGGTGATAGGTTAGATCCCGCTCTTCGATGCGATCGCCGCCGCCGCCGCGGCGGCGGAGCGCTTCTTCCACAGAAAGATCAAATAAAAAGGTGAGGTGGGGCTGTAACCCCCCGGTTACTTTTTCGTTAAGCGCGCCAATCCAGGCCCGATCACCGCCGCCGCCGTACCCCTGGTAAGCCACTGTAGAATCAAAATAGCGATCGCAGATAACCACCAGCCCTTTTTCCAGGGCAGGCCGGATCACCGCGGCCACGAGCTCGGCCCGCGCAGCCATGTAGAGCAATATCTCCGTATCGTTGGTCAGAGAATGCTCCTTTTGCAGCAAGAGAAACCGGAGCTTTTCCCCCACAGGGGTGCCGCCGGGTTCGCGAATTAAAAGGTGGGGGATCGCCTCGTCCCCAAGCCGTCTTTTAAGCAAACCGGCCTGGGTTGTTTTCCCGCAGCTGTCGATCCCCTCCAACGTAATCAAAAAACCGTTCAAGGCTTTTTTCGTCCTTTGACTGGTGATCTAGTGCCCCTTAATTATAGCATAAAAAAACCGCGGGTATCCGGATCCGCGGTTGAACCGGCCGGTTCTTGTCACAAATTCATACCCGTAAAATATCAAAAGCTGTAGTTGGGAGCCTCCTTGGTGATCTGGACCCCGTGGGGATGGTTTTCCTGTAAACCGGCACCGGTAATGCGGATAAACTTGGTTTTACGCTGCAGCTCGCCAATATTCTCCACGCCGCAATAACCCATCCCCGCACGCAGGCCCCCCATAAGCTGGTAGACCATGTCGCTCACAGTACCGCGAAAAGGAACCCGCCCTTCAATCCCCTCGGGGACAAGTTTTTGATCCTGCTCCTGGAAATAGCGGTCGCTCGCGCCCGCTTTCATCGCTCCCAAAGAACCCATGCCGCGATATACTTTATAACTCCGCCCCTGGTATATTTCAAACTCGCCCGGGCTCTCTTCCGTACCGGCCAGGAGAC
>JAAZIE010000173.1 GCA_012510305.1 Bacillota bacterium
ATTCAGGACCAGCTCCTTGAAGCAGCGGCCCCTGGCCTTGTAATCGGCAAATTGATCCCAGCTGGTGCAGGCCGGCGAAAGCAAGACGATCTCGCCGGGCCGGGCGGCGTCCCGGGCTCCGGCCACCGCTTCCTCCAGGCTTTCGACCCGTTCATAGTCGCCAAATCCCGCCCTCTCCATCGCCCGGGCCAGCTTATCCCGGGACTCCCCGTAGAGAAAGAGATAGCGCACTTCCTCGCTGATCACGGCGGCCAGCTCTGAAAAATCGCTGCCCTTGTCCCGGCCCCCGGCGATGAGAATCTTCTTTTTCCCGGGAAATGAACGCAGCCCCCGAATCGCCGCCCCGGGATTGGTCCCCTTGGAATCGTTCACAAACCGGACTCCGCCGATCTCGGCCACGGGCTCAAGTCGGTGGGCGATGGGCTGAAAAGTGCGCAGCACCTCGTCGATAGCCCGGGGTGACACTCCCGCCGCCCAGGCCGCCGCGGCGGCGGCCAGCGCGTTTTCCAGGTTGTGCTCGCCCGGCAGGGCCACCTCCTCCACCGCGCAAAGAGAATAAACCGGCGCGCCTGCCCGAAATAAAGTGACCTGCCCGCCTGCGATGCCGGCGCCGCAGCGCACCGGTCCCCGTTCAAACCAGAGCAGCGTCCCCGAAAGCCGGTGCCTCAGCCGGGCCACGGCCGGGTCGGCGGCGTTGAGCACGGCAAAATCTCCGGAATGCTGATTTTCAAAGAGCCGCGCCTTGGCCGCAAAATAGCTTTCCAGGCTGCCGTGATAGTCAAGATGATCCTCCTCAAAGTTCAGGAAAAGCGCCACCGCCGGGCGAAACCGGTCGATATCGCTAAGCTGAAAACTGCTCAGCTCGGCGGCGACCGCTCCGGCCGGGCCCACCTGCCCGGCCGCGGCGCAGAGCGGCACTCCGATATTCCCTGCAGCCAGGGCCCCGTTAAACCGCGCCTGCACAAGCATCGCCGCCACCATCGACGTGGTCGTGGTTTTGCCGTTGGTCCCGGTGATCCCCACCAGGGGCGCCCCCATAAAAGCATATGCCAGCTCGATCTCCGATAAAACCGGTATTTGCAGCGATGCCGCTCTTTTAAAAAGCTCCAGCGTGCCGGGAATGCCCGGGCTTTTGATCACCAGGCCCACCCGGGGCGTGATCAGCTCCGGCGGATTGCCCCCGGTCACCGGCCGGATCCGGCTGTATTTTTTCAGGATGCCCAGCTCCCGCTGCAGCTCGGCGGCGGGCCGCAGATCGGTTACGACGATCTCGGGAGCGCCTTTTTCAGCGAGCAGTACAGCGGCGGCCAGCCCGCTGCGGGCCAGCCCGGCCACAACCACTGTGCGGCGGCGAATCAGATCGATCAAGCGAACCGGCCTCCTTCCCCGGTGGAGCGGGCTAGAGCCGCCACTGCAGGAGTCCCGCCAGGGCGAAAATAAACGTTAACCCCCAAAATGCCGTGACCACCTGCCACTCGCTCCATCCCTTCAGTTCAAAATGATGGTGCAGCGGCGCCATCAGCAGTATTCGTCGCCCGGTGAGCTGAAAACTGATCACCTGCACAATCACCGAAAGCGCTTCCAAAACGTAGACCCCCCCGATGATAATCAGCGATAGCTCCGCCTTCGTTAAAATGGCCGCCGCAGCCAGGGCGCCGCCCAGGCCCAGCGAACCCACATCGCCCATGAAAATGCGGGCCGGATGCAGGTTGTAGATGAGAAACCCAAAGGCACCCCCCACCAGGGCGGCACAGAAAAGAGCCAGATCAAGACGGCTGCTCTCCAGGGCAATATAGAGAAAAGCCAGCAGGGTGATAATAGCGGTGCCCCCGGCCAGCCCGTCGATGCCGTCGCTCAAATTTACGGCGTTGGTCGTTGCCATGATGATGATCAAAAGAAAAAAGGGATAAAACCAGCCCAGGTTGAGCGCAATATCGCTAAAAGGAACCGTTACCACGGGATCGTACTGCCCCGACAGATAGAGCAGCGCGGTGAAGAGAGCCGTAAGCAGGGCCTGCCCGGCGATCTTGTCGCGCGCTTTCAAGCCCAGCGAGCGGCCCCGCACAATCTTGGCATGATCATCCAGCCAGCCGATGAAGGCGTTTCCCAGGGTCAAAAGAGCCGCCAGTCCCAAAAGGGGCGTAAAATAGCCCCGGATCAGCAGGGCGGCGGCGGCGGCGAAAAGAAAAACAGCGCCCCCCGCTGTCGGCGTCCCCGCTTTTTTCAAGTGATGGGCCGGCCCGTCGGCGCGGATCTGCTGGCCCAGCCGCTGCCGGCGAAGCAGGCGGATAAAGAGAGGGCCCACCGCCACGCTGATGATAAAAGCGATGAACAGGATTATCCAAATACTCTGTGGCACTATTCCGAATCTCCTTTGGCCTGGCCGGTCAATTTTTCTACGATTGCCTCCATCTGCATCCCCCGCGAACCCTTCACCAGGATATACCAGCCCGCCTGCGGACCGGCCCGCTGCACCGCTTTGACGGCCCCGTCATGATCGGGGCAGGCCACGGCCGGAAATTCCGCGCCGGCGGCACCGGAGGCTCCGGCGGCGATCTCGGCCCCGAGCCGGCCCACGGTCACCAGCGCCCCGATGCCGCAGCCGGCGGCATAGCGCCCGATCTCGCGGTGCAGCTCTTTCTCCGCCGGCCCCAGCTCGAGCATGTCCCCGAGAACTGCAATCGACCTGGGTCCGGCCAGCTCCCGGAGGACATCGAGGGCCGCCCGCACCGAATCGGGATTGGCGTTGTAACTGTCATCGATAATACTGCTCCCGGCCGGGCCGGCGAAGAGCTGCAGCCTCCCCCCGGTGATGCGGGTCCTTTGCAGGGCCGAAGCCATCTCCGGCAGGCTTACTCCCAGGAGATATCCGGTGGCGAGCGCGGCCAGAGCATTGCTTGCCAGGTGCCGCCCCGGCAGGGGCAAAACAAAAGCGCCTTCCTCTCCCCCGGGAAAACGGGCTTCGAAATGGCTGTTTTCCCCGCGCAGCGCAAAAGATGATCCCCGGATATCGCCGCCGCTAAACCCGTACGTATAGATTTTACCGCCAAAACGGCCGCCCATCTCCCGGAGCCGGGGATCGTCGGCATTCAAGACCGCGGTGCCTCCTGCACCGAGGGCATCGAGCAGCTCTTCTTTTGCCGCGGCGACGGCCTCCATGTGGCCCAGCTGCTCCAGGTGAGCCGCTCCCACGTTGGTGATCACGCCGATTTCCGGCAGGGCCAGCCGCGCCAGCAGGGCAATTTCGCCCGGCGCGCTCATCCCCATCTCCAGCACCGCCGCCCGGCAGCTTTCCTCCAGGCGCAGGAGCGTCAGGGGCAGCCCGATCTCGTTGTTCAAATTGCCCTCGGTCTTCAGCACCTTCATCCGGCGGGAAAGAACACCGGCGATGAGATCCTTGGTCGTGGTCTTGCCGCTGCTGCCGGTAACCCCGATTACCGGCAGCGCAAAGCGGCTCCGGTGAAAAGCCGCCGCCTGCTGCAGCGCCGCCAGGACATCGGGCACCCTGATCAACAAAAACTGCGGCGGCAGCCCCGGCGGCGGCCGCCGGGCACAAAAAGCTCCGCCGGCA
Source organism: Bacillota bacterium (assembly GCA_012510305.1). Lineage (GTDB taxonomy): Bacteria > Bacillota > Dethiobacteria > DTU022 > DTU022 > JAAZPQ01. Next base: position 3,572 of record JAAZIE010000173.1, read on the forward strand.
CCGCGCGCTGCAGCTGCGGAGATATAGCGGTGTCCGTCCTCTTTTTCTCCACGCAGCGGCACAAAAAACTCGCCCGGCCCGATGGTGCGCGTATCTATGGAAAACCCGGCAACAGCCCGCTCCGGATCTCCCTGGAGCAGCTCTCCCCGGGAGGCTTTTAAAAGATCGCTTCCCTTAATGAGCATGCACTGTTTCTCTCCCCTCTACGCGCCTCCGGATCAGCTCGGCGGCCACCTCGCGATCGGAGAAACTAATCTTGCGGTCGCCATAAACCTGCTCGTTTTCGTGGCCCTTGCCGGCGATGAGCACCAGGTCCCTCTTCCCGGCAGCTTGCAGCGCCGCGGCGATCGCCTCCCGGCGGTTGAGAACAACCCGGTACCCCTCCGCCGGAGAGTACCGCTGCAGCCCCAAAATGACTTCGTCAGCAATCTGCTGCGGATCTTCACCGCGGGGATTGTCGTCGGTAAGAAAGACCAGGTCGCTGTGGCTCCCGGCCGCCTCTCCCATCAAGGGCCGCTTGCTGCGATCCCGCTCCCCGCCGCAGCCGAAGACCACGATCACCCGTCCGGGGGTGATCTCCCGGGCCGCCTGAAGGGCGCCGGCCAACCCGTCGGGGGTGTGGGCGTAATCGACGACAACGCGGCAGTCCTGGCCCGCCTCCACCGGCTCAAAGCGGCCGGCCACTCCCGGAAAAGCATCGAAAACCGGCACCATCTCCCTTAAAGTGAACCCCTCCGCCAGGCCTACCGAGATCGCCGCCAGCGCATTGTAAATATTGAACCGGCCCCTCAATGCAAGCCTGAAGCGGGCGCTTCCCGCATGGGAAACCACGGCAAAAGAGATCCCTTCCGCGCTGCACCCAAGCTCCCGCGCCTGCACATCGGCCGGCCCTTTGATCCCGTATGTAATGCACTGGCCGCCGGTCCAGCGCCGGATATAGCGGTAACAGCGCGAATCGGCGTTGAGCACCGCCACCGGCGGGCCCTTCTTTTTATCGCCGCCCCACTCCCGGTGGGCAAAGAGCTTCGCTTTCGCCTGCAGGTAGGCGGCAAAATTCTTATGATAATCAAGGTGCTCGCTGGTGATATTGGTCAACACGACCACGTCAAAGCGGCAGCCGAGAACCCGCTCCTGGGCCAGGGCGTGCGACGACACCTCCATCGATACATGCGCCGCCCCCGCCCCGGACAGCCGGGCCATCATCTCCTGCAGCTCATGGGCCTCGGGCGTGGTCGCCGCAGCCGCCCTCGTTTCATCGCCGAGACGATGGCTGACCGTGCCCAGCAGGCCGGTAAGCTCGCCGCGGGCGCGAAAAAGAGCATCCACCAGGTGAGCGGTGGTCGTTTTTCCGTTGGTCCCGGTTATCCCGATAAGCCGGAAGTCCTCTGAGGGATAACCGTAAAAACGATCGGCCAGCAGCGCCAGGGCCGGCCTCACCGCGGCGACGCGCACCAGGGGATAACCCTGCAGGGGGCATTGTTCCTCCACCACCGCCGCCAGGGCCCCCCTTTGAAAAGCCTCCGGTGCGTAACGCCAGCCCTCCGCACGGCGTCCGGCCAGGGCAAAAAAAAGCGCGCCCGGTTGAACTGCTTTGCTGTGACAGGCCAGTCCGCTCACTTTGCCGGAAATTTTGCCCTCCATCTTCTTTAGCTGCAGCGGTTTCAACAGTGTTTCCAGATCCATTTTTTCATCTCACCCTTGTGGGAACAAGATTCCCGGGCAGCACCCTGAACCCGGTATTATATCATATTCCCGGAAAAAGAAGCTGTGCCGTCGCTTTCTTCAGCGCTCCACCGGCGCCTCAAAAAAGACCTTGACCGCCCCGCCCGGCTCCACCGGGGTGCCTGCATCCGGATTCTGCTCCACGGCAATGCCCGAGCCTTCCGCCTGCAGGTGCAGCCCCAGCCAGGTGAGCACTTCGCCGGTCTCCTTCATGGTGAAACCGCGCAGATCGGGCAGCTTGATCTCACCTGAATTTTCTTCTTCAGTATCGCTCAGGTAAACCACAATTTGTGTCTGCCGGGGAACCGTCGCTCCCGATTTCGGGGTCTGATTAACAATATGTTGCCCCTCGCCGATCAATCTTAACATCAGCCCGGCGGTTTCCAGCTTCGCCGCGGCCTCATCTGCGCTCAGCCCCCTTAAATCGGGCACTTTTACCGGTTTTATCTCCGGCGACTCCCGGCCCTTCGAGGAGGGCACCTGGAGATAGTTGAGCACATCGGTCATGATCCGTTTGAAGATCGGCGCACCGATCTGCGAGCCCCACTGGACTCCGCGGGCGGCTCCATCCACGGAGACGTAGAGCGCTATTTGCGGATCCTCGGCCGGGACAAACCCGATCAGCGAGACGATATATTCACCGGGGATATAGCTGCCGGTGGGGCCCACCTTTTCAGCCGTCCCCGTTTTGGCGGCGATGCGGTAGCCCTCGATCGCCGCGTTCATCGCGCTGCCGTGCAGGGTCACATTCTCCATGAGCCAGGTGACCTTGTCGGCGGTGGTCCGGGAGACAACCTGCCGGACCACTTCGGGCTCCCGCTCATAAAGGGGCTTCCCCTCGCTGTTGCTAATCTCTTTCACCAGGTAGGGCTTCATCAGGTCGCCCCCGTTGGCGATGGCCGAGACCACCATCAGCTGCTGCAGCGGGGTCACCGAGAGCCCCTGGCCAAAGGAACTGGTGGCCAGCTCTACCGGGCCCACCTGCCCCGGCTCGAAGACAAGGCCCTCGCTCTCCCCCGGGTAATCGATGCCGCTTTGTTCACCGCACCCGAAAGCGCGGATATAGCCGAAGAGCTTCTCTGCACCGAGGCGCTCGCCCAGCTTGATGAAGGCCGGGTTGCAGGAGCTCTCCACCGCCTCAAGAAAGGTAATGCTGCCGTGGCCGCTCCCGGTCCAACACCTGATATTATGCCCCCCCACATTGACGGAGCCCCGGCAGTAAAAGTGCCCTTTTTCATTGTACAGCCCTTCTTCAACCGCGGCGCAAAGGGTCACCAGCTTGAAGGTGGACCCCGGTTCAAAAGAGCCGTTCACCGGCGGGAGATCCCAGTATTCCGCACCGGCCTCGTAGTCCGCCGGGTCATAATCGGGTTTCGATGCCGCCGCCAGGATCTCCCCGGTAACCGGGTTGGCGGCGATGGCCAGCGCTTGTTTCGGTTGAAACTCGATCATCGCCCGGGCCAGCTCCCGCTCCACGATATACTGAATCGTCTCGTCAATAGTCAGGTGCAGGTCCGCCCCCTCCTTGGGCGGCACAAAGCGCTTCACTTCGTGCGGTATCTGGCGGCCCAAATTATCGGAGGGGAACAGCAGGTAACCCTCTTTCCCCTGGAGCTGTGTTTCATAGTGGCTCTCCAGCCCGGCCAGGCCCTCATCCATGCCGACAAAGCCGAGCACCTGGGAGGCCAGCGTCCCGTTGGGATAGTAACGCTGCCCTTCGGGCGTAAAGATAATCCCGGGAAGGCCCAGTTTCCGCACCGCCTTTGAGATCTCCGGCGGCACCTTCCGCTTCAAGTAGATGGAGCTGCGCTCCATGGTCAGCCGCTCCAAAAGCTTGCTTTCCGACATCCCGAGAAGCGGGGCCAGCTTTTTTGCCGCCCCGGGGGGATCCTCCACCTGCGCCGGGATGGCCGTGATCGTATCCACGGTCACGCTTCCCGCCAGGATCCGCCCCTCGCGGTCGTAGATGGAACCGCGCGGTGAACGCGCCGGAATACTGCGGTTCCATTGCTCCCAGGCGCCGTCATATAGTTTTTCAGAGCGGACGATCTGCAACCAGGCCAGCCGGCCGATGAGGCCGGCTACCGCCAGAATTATTGCAAAAAACAAGACCATGACCCTGCGGCGTACCGCAGGCAAGGTGACCGAAGTTTCGAACAAGGAGCGTTCACTCCCCTACAGGTGAGCCTTCCTCCCGGCCCGCCGTCATCACAATCAGTTGGCCGCTTTCGGGATCGCACATGCCCAGTTCAGCGCGGGCGATGGACTCGATCCGCGAAAGAGAGCTCAGCTGAGCAGCCTGCTGCTCCAATTGGCGGTACTCTTCGTCAAGCTCTTCAAGCCTGGTTTCCGCCCGGGAAAGCCGGTAGTTCAAAGATACCATCGATGAGTACTGGGCGGTGATCACCAGTCCGAAGAGAAAACAGCCCAGCAGCAGCAAAAAAGGGATGCTCTTTAAACCGCTACGGCGGGGTCCGGCTTTCGCACGCGGCCCCCGGTCCGCCGAACGGGGCGGTTCCGGAACCGGCAGTGGGGATAATTTTCTGGCCTCTAACACTGTTATGCACCTTCTTCTCTTCTTAGAACGCACCTCTCCGCAGCACGCAACAGCGCGCTGCGGGCACGAAAATTATGAGCCACCTCTTCCTCCGAGGGGCGGATCGCCTTCCGGGTCAACAGGAGCAGCTCGCCGTCTCCCCCGCAGGTGCAGGGAACCGCCGGCGGACAGCTGCAGCGGCGGGATTGTTCCCGTAAAAAGCGCTTGACCACGCGGTCCTCCAGCGAATGGTAGGCGATGACGCAAAGCCTGCCCCCGGGTTGGAGATATTTCACCGCCTGCGGAAGAACGGAGCTGATGTTGTCGAGTTCGCGGTTAACGGCGATGCGCAGCGCCTGGAAAGTGCGCCGCGCCGGATGGCCGCCCTTGCGGCGGGCCGCGGCGGGGATCGCTTTCTTGACCACCCCGGCCAGCTCCGACCCGCTCCGGAAGGGGCCTTTCTTCTCACGGTAGGCCACAATCTGCGCGGCGATCCGCCGGGCCCACCTCTCTTCCCCGTAGCGGAAGATGATCCGGGAAAGCTCCGCCCGGGGCAGGCCGTTGACCAGCTCGGCCGCACCTGTCCGCAGGCGCCGATCCATGCGCATATCCAGCTGCTCATCCCGCTGGTAGGAAAAACCGCGCTCCGGATCGCCCAGCTGCAGGGTGGAGACGCCCAGGTCCAGCAAAATACCGTCCACCCGGGATAAATTCTGTTCCTCCAGGATCGCCCCCAGCTCGGTGTAGCTGCGCTGCAGCAGGATATGCCTACCTTCAAACTCGGCCAGGCGCTCCGCGGCGCGCCTGGTGGCCGCACCGTCCCAATCCAGGCCGATCAAAAGACCGGCGGGCCCCAGCTTGCCGCAGATGGCCGCGGCGTGGCCGCCGTCCCCCAGGGTGGCGTCCACGTAGACACCGCTCTCCTGGCAGTTGAGGTAAAAAAGCACCTCCTCCACCATCACCGGGATATGTTGCTCCACCATTTCTCGGTCCCCCGATCAGAACACAAGATCCGCCAGCTCTTCGGCGGCGGCTTCAAAATTGAGATTTTCTGCGCTGGTATATTCTTTCCAGGCCTCTGCGCTCCATACTTCCACCCGGTTGGAAACGCCGATAATCATGACCTCTTTTTCAATGCCGGCATACTCGCGCAAACCCGGGGGTATGAGCACCCGTCCCTGCCGGTCTATTTCCATCTCTGCAGCGCCGGAAAAAAAGTAGCGGGTAAAGGCGCGGACATCGCGCCTGGTCAGGGGCAGCTCTTTGACCTTCTGCTCGATGCGTTCCCACTCGTTCAAATGGTAGACAAAAATACACCGGTCCAGGCCGCGGGTAATCATGAAAGAATCGCCCAGGCCCTCCCGGAGCCTGGCCGGAATGATCACCCGGTTTTTTTGGTCCAGCGTGTGCAGATACTCACCGGTAAACACGGCGCTCTCACCCACTTTGCCCCACAATCTACCACTTGATATTCAATTCGCTCCACTTTACCGATCTCCTGCCTGTAAAAGCGATGAAATAAAAAAAAAGAGGAAAAATCCTCCCCTTTTCCACTACTAATTAGCAGTTATACCATATATTAACATTGTATTTTCAGGTAATCTGTTTTTTTTTGTTGTTTTTGCTCTTTTATGAACGCCCTCAATCGGGCCCTTCCGTCA
>JAAZIE010000174.1 GCA_012510305.1 Bacillota bacterium
AGTTTAGACCGATGATCTCCTTTGCGCTGCGGTCATAAATGACGCAGGCAGCTGCGTTGGCATAGGTAAAAGTACCCGCCAGGTCGATCTCAAAGTAACCATCTTCAATATGATTCATAATATCCCGGTATTCTTCCTTTTTTAGCCTGCCCATCTCTGCAGTTTCCTCCGTGAAGCCACGGCAAAAAATGTGTACAAAGGCCTCAGTTAGGCTCTTTTCCGTCAACCGGCACCAAGCAGCAGTCAGCCATAAGCCGGAAAACCGTTGCAGCCCCCCCGCAAGAGCCTTTATGCCCCAGCAAACGAAAGGGCTTGCCGGATTACTCCCTGATCAGAATGCGCTCGATCTTCTCCGCCTTGCCCGCAGGGCTGATGGCGCAGTAAACTGCGCAGAGCTGGCTTTTACCGGTGCAGGGCTCGAGACGAACGGGCAACTGCGTTATAAAATGCTTGAGCGCCGCTTCACGCCCGGCGCCGATGACCCCCTCGTAGCTGCCGGTCATACCGGCGTCGGTGATGTAGGCGGTGCCCCCGGGAAGGACGATCTCATCGGCAGTTTGCACATGGGTGTGTGTTCCCAGAAGCGCAGCGACCCTCCCGTCAACATGCCAGCCCGCAGCTATTTTTTCCGAGGAAGCTTCCCCATGAAAATCTACGATCACCACCGGGGTGATGGCGCTAACTTTTTCTATTTCCGCATCAAGAATCCTGAAAGGGCAATCGAAATTTTGGGGAGAGTAGACTCTGCCGCAGACATTGATCACGGCTGCGGTGGTGCCGTCTCCAGCCCTGTAAATACCGGAGCCCTTGCCCGGGGCGCCGGGAGGATAATTGGCCGGGCGCAGAATGCGCTCCTCCGTCTCTATAATCCGGTAGATATCTTTTTGGTTCCAGATATGGTTCCCCGAGGTGATCACATCCACGCCCATGGCGAAGAGCTCCTCCGCCACCGCCCCGGTAAGGCCGGCGCCCCCCGCCGCATTTTCTCCGTTGACTATGACCAGGTGGGCTTTATATCTGCGAATAAGCCCCGGGAGCGTCGCTTTCAAAAACGCCCGTCCCGGCGAACCGAAGATATCGCCAACAAAAAGCAAGTTCAAAAAAACACCCCCGCAAGATCGTCACCCCGCCGCTGCTGCCCCGGAGGAGCCGGGCGGAGCCGCCATCTGGACAATTCGTCACCGCATTATTGTAATCCTGCCTCACTTTTCCAACTATTTTTGCTGTTTTGTATGAGCCGGCGGCCGCCCGCGGCGAATCAGAGCCCACCGCACCGGTTTGCCGGGACCGCCGCGAAGGGTCCGCCCCGTGCTTTTCACCGGAGAAGCGGCGGGTTCAGCGCAGGCCGGCATCGGAGACGCCGGCCTGCTCAAAGGTGGCCATCTCCCCGGCGATCTTCAAGGCGGCATCGATGAGGGAAAAAGAGAGCGCCGCACCGGTGCCCTCCCCCAGCCGCATATTCATCTGCAGCATGGGGCTAACCCCGAGCCAGGTCAGCATCACCTTGTGCCCCGGCTCCTTGGAGAGGTGTGAAGCGATCACAAAATCCAGGGCGCGCGGGGCCAGCGATCGGGCGATCATCGCTCCCGCCCCGGAGATGAAGCCGTCGATAACCACGGGCACGCGGGAGGCGGCGCCGCCGAGGATCACCCCGGCGATGGCCCCGATCTCGAATCCCCCCACCCCGGCCAGGACCGCAAGCCCCTCCCGGGGGTCGGGCCGGTTTGCCTTCAAGCCCTGCTCCACCACCTCCACTTTCCGCCGCCGGGCTTCCCCGTCGATCCCGGTCCCCTTTCCGGTGATCAGCGAGACCGGCAAACCGGTAAAGGCAGCCAGGATAGCGGTGCTGGGCGTGGTATTGCCGATGCCCATATCGCCTGTCGCCAGCAGCTGCGCTCCCCCGGCGATCTCTTCGGCGGCCACCCTGATCCCCGCTTCCACGGCCGCTTTCGCCTGCTCCCGGCTCATCGCCGGACCGCCGGTAAAATCAGCCGTACCGGGACCGATCCGGTGCTCCCTGACGCGGGGATCATCCACCGGGCGGATCATCCCCAGGTCGACGCAGATCACCTTCGCTCCGGTATGCCGGGCAATCACATTGATCGCCGCCCCCCCGTTTAGGAACCCCTGAACCATCTGCCGGGTCACCTCCTGGTCGGCGGCGCTCACCTTTTGCGCCGCCACCCCGTGATCTCCGGCGCAGGTGACGACAACTTTCTTTTCGAGAAGGGGCGTTATTTCCCCGGTAATCCCGGCAATCTTGACCGCCACCTCCTCGAGCATCCCCAAGCTGCCGCAGGGCTTGATCAAATCTTTTTGGTGGCGGCGGGCCTTCTCCATCGCCTCGTTATCAAGTTCTCTGATCTTTTGTACAGTTTCTTTCAACAACATCTTCTTTTCCCCCCTGTTTGACCTGAAATCCGGCGAGATCAGCAGCCCGGCAGATCCCACCTGCTGTAATTTATAAACGCGGGGCGGCCAGCCCACCAGCCCGGGTCCGGCAGGGCCCGGTAACCGCAGCAATGCTGCACGCGCCACTCAAAAAATGGACGCTGCGGCCGGGCGTAGCGGCTCATGATCGCCATGATGCTGCCGCCGTGCGCCACCACGAAAAGGCGCTGCTCACCGCGGGCCCTATATTTGCGCAGAACCTCCTCGAAAGCGGCGCAGGTTCGCCCGGTGAACCTCTCCGGGCTCTCGCCGCCGGGGCAGGCCCCGCGGCAGCCCCCTTCAACCCAGCGCCGGTAGGCCGGCTCGGCGGCCATCTCCTGCGCCGTTTTGCCCTCGAAATCGCCAAAATCGATCTCCCGCAAATCGAGGCATATCGCCGGCTCTGTTTGCGGAAACAGAAGGCGCGCCGTCTCCACGGCACGCCGCAGCGGGCTGGACACCACGGCGGCCGTTCCGATGAAGGGCGCCGCTTTGCGCAGGCGCTGCCGGGCCGCCTCCACCAGCGGCTCGTCGGTGCGGCCGATATAGCGTCCTTCCATGTTGCCCGCAGTCTCACCGTGCCGCAGCAAGATCACTTCCACGGCGCCGCCCCCACTTTCAGCACCAGCACCAGCGCCGCCAGCATGGCCAGTTCGGCCACCTGCAGCAGATATCCGGCCAGGTCGCCGCTCATACCGCCAAAATGGCGCCGCGACACCGCCAGCACGTGGAGAGCGCAGAGCGATGCAGCCGCTGTCACCGCCGCCCCGGCCCGCCAGTCCAAAAAAAGCGCGCCCGCGGTGCAGAGTCCAAGCAGCACCGGGAGAAAAATGCGGGCTCCCTTTTTTGCCGCCGGCTCTTTCACCGTTTCAAGCAGTCCCCGCCCGCTGCCGGCCGGAAAGCTGATCACCGCCAGCGCACACCAGACCCGGCTGAGAATATGGATGAGCCCCAGCAGCAAAAGGATGCGGCGATGGAAGAACAGCTCCGTGCAGAGGGCAAAATAGAGCAGCAGGTAAGCGGCAACGCCGATCACGGCAAAGATACCGCTCCTGGGGTCCTTCAATATTTCCCGTTTGCGCTCCGGTGCGGCACCGCTGGCCAGGGCATCGAGCGTATCGCCGAAACCATCCAGGTGGATCCCGCCGGTGACGGCCACGGGCAAAAGGGTGATGCCGGCCGCTTTCAAAGGTAAGCCCAGGTTGAGAATTTCCCCCAGCCAGAACCAGAGCCAGACAAAAAGCCCGATAACGGCCCCGACCAGGGGCAGCGCGCAGAGCAAATAGCGCCTGTTTTCCTCCTTCCAGGGCACCCCGGGCACCGGCAGCCGCGAAAACATGGAGAAAGCCAAGGCGATGGAGCGCAGCAGCGTCATCTGTATTTCCTCCCCTGTTCGGGCTAAAAGAAAGCCCTTTTCCGGCTAAACCATACTCTTACCGGTATGCTTTTGTCAACAGGTTCCCCGCCGGCCGGCCTGCCGTGGGCGCCCCCCACCGCAGAAAATCTTGACAAACGGCGGGCCTTGCAGTAAATTGGAACTGACAGTTGAATAGCTGTTTTCAGGTGTCATAGACTTAATAGGGAAGCCGGTAGAGAGTCCGGCGCGGTCCCGCCACTGTAAGTGGGAGCACCCTTACTCAGCCACTGGCCTGCAGGCCGGGAAGGCAAGGGTTAAGCGATGAACACGAGTCAGGAGACCTGCCTGAAGACAATGCAAACCCCTTCGGTGCAAAGGGTAGGGTGCCTGAAAAGCCGCGTGCTCTGCCCGCGGTGATTTTATGCTCCTGTACAGCCTTGCTTCGGCGGGAAACGGCTTTTTCACAAGTCCGGTGGGATCAAACATCGATTACAGGAGGCTGAAAAGATGAGAAACGGCGTAAAAAGGTTTGCTTTACTGCTGATCCTGGCGCTGCTGCTCGCCGCAGCCCCGTCAGGCTGCACGAAAGAGGGAAAGGGCGGAACCGCAGGCGGGATCACCCTGGTGGACCTGATGGGCCGGGAGGTGCTCGTTGACGGCACAGCAGAGCGGATCATCTCCCTTTCCCCCGGCAACACCGAGATCGTTTATGCCCTGGGACTGGAAGATAAACTGTTTGGGATCACCGAATACTGCAACTACCCGCCTGAAGCGGCCGAAAAGGAGATCGTAGGCGGCTTTGACGAACCCAATATCGAGGCTATCCTGGCCGCGGAGCCGGACCTGGTCCTGGCCGGCGCCAACAGCATGCACAAGGAGGCGGTTACCCGGCTGGAGGAAAGGGGCATCTCCGTCCTGGTCATGGATCCGCAGACGGTGGAGCAGGTTTATGAGGCGATTCGCCTGGTGGGCATTGCCGCCGATGCGGAAGCAAAAGCAAAAGCCCTGGTTTCCGATATTGAGCGGCAGATCACTGCTGTCCAGGAGAAGACAGCCACCCTCGCCGACGACCAGGTGGTCACAGTTTATTACGAGCTCTGGTACGATCCCCCCATGAGCGTGGGCAACCTCAGTTTTATTCACGAAGTGATCGAAGCGGCCGGCGGCAAAAACATCTTCGCGGATATCGAAAAAAACTACCCCGAGGTGAGCCCGGAGGCGGTGGCTGAAAGAAATCCGCAGGTGATCCTCTACCCCGATGAACACGGCACCGCCGAGCTGGTCACGGCGCAATATTACATCCGCGCGGGCTGGTCCGGAATCGCGGCGCTGAAAGATAAGCGGATCTACTGCGTCGATCCGGATCGCTTCAACCGCCCCGGGCCGCGGATGGGCTGCGCCATCGAGGAGACCGCCGCCCTTTTCTACCCGCAGCTTTTCGACGGCCGGTAGCCCCGCTTAAAAAGTTTCTCCATCGGAGGGAGCACCTTGAGACAAAAAAAGAGGCAGATCAACTTTAAAGTACTGCTCTATCCCGCCCTGCTGCTGGTGCTCATCGGCGCCGCCGCAGTCGCCGTCAGCGTCGGCGCGGTGCCCTTCACGCTCCGCGAAATCGGGGCCATCCTGCTATCCCCGCTGGGCCTGCCCTGCGGGGAGATAGATCCGGTGAAGAAAGATATCCTGCTCCAGCTGCGGTTGCCGCGGGTTATCCTGGCCGGGGCGGTGGGCGCCGCCCTGGCCACCTCCGGGGCGGCTTTCCAGGGGCTATTTCGCAACCCCATGGCCGACTCCTATGTCATCGGGGTCTCCTCGGGGGCGGCCCTGGGCGCCGTTGCCGCCATGCTCGCCGGCCTGCCGCCGGCCTGGGGCGGTATGGGGATGGTGCCGCTATTTGCCTTCGCCGGCGGCGCGGCCACCCTGATCCTGGTCTACCGGATGGCCCGCGTGGGCGGCGAGGTGCCGGTGATGCCCCTGCTGCTGGCCGGCATCGCCGTCAGCGCCTTCCTCTCGGCGCTGGTCTCGCTGCTGACCTATTTCTCCGACGAAAAGCTGCACCAGGTGGTCTTCTGGATCATGGGCGGCCTCAGCGGCGCCACCTGGGCCAAGGTTAAAATGATGGTGCCCTACACCCTGCTGGGTTTTGCCGCGGTCTACTTTTACAGCCGCGAGCTCAACGCCCTGCTTTTCGGCGAAGAGACCGCCCACCACCTGGGCATAGATATTGAAAAGGTGAAGAAGATCCTCCTGCTGGGCTCTTCCCTGCTGGTGGCGGCGGCGGTATCGACCAGCGGTGTGATCGGATTTGTCGGGCTGGTGGTGCCCCACTTTATCCGCCTGCTCATCGGGCCGGATCACCGCCACCTGCTGCCCGCCTCGGCGCTGCTGGGGGCTGCGCTGCTCACGGTTACCGATACGCTGGGGCGGACCGTGATCGCCCCGCGGGAGCTGCCGGTGGGAATCATCACCGCCATTTTGGGGGCGCCGCTCTTTCTCTACCTGCTGCGAAAGCGCAAAAAATTGCGCTACTTTAACCTTTCGGAGTGATCGCACTTGAGCATAGAGCTGACCGTGCATGACCTGACCCTGCAATATGAAAGCGATCCGATCCTGGACCGGCTGTCATTCGAGATCCCCCCGGGCCGCCGGGTCGCCCTGCTCGGCGCCAACGGCGCCGGAAAGACGACCCTGCTGCGCTGCATCAGCAAGGCCCTGCAGCCCTCGGCCGGGGCGATCCTGATCGATGATCGGGATATCGAATCCCTTTCGCCCCGTGCGCTCGCCCGGACCATGGCCGTGGTCCCCCAGGAAACGAGGGCTGATTTTGACTTTACGGTGGAAGAAACGGTAACGATGGGCCGGCTGCCGTACCGGAAGCGTTTTGCCGCGGGAGAGGCCGGTGAAAGGGCCGCAACGCGCCGGGCCATGGCCGCCACCGGCGTGAGCGGCCTGGCCAAAAGATCGATCGCCACCTTAAGCGGCGGAGAAAAACAGAGGGTGATCATCGCCCGCGCCCTCTGCCAGGAGCCGCAGATCCTGCTGCTGGACGAACCCACCGCCAACCTGGACCTGGGCTACCAGCACAACCTGCTGGAGCTGATCACCCGGCTGAACCGGGAAGAGGGTATTACCATTATCGCCGCGATCCACGACCTCAACCTGGCCGCCCGCTTCTTCGATCACCTGCTCCTGCTGTCCGGCGGCCGGATCCTGGCTGCCGGCACCGCCGAAGAGGTGATCGCCCCCGGGCCGATCAAATCGGCCTACGGGGTGGATGCTTTTATTTTCCGCCACCCCCTCACCGGCTCCCTGCAGGTGAGCGTGCGCAACGAGAAAGACGGCAGACCCGGCGCCGCCCGCCCGCCGATCCATGTTATCGGAGGCGGCGAAGAGGCCTTGCCGCTGCTGGAACAGCTGCAGCGCGGCGGCTTTCCCCTCTCCATCGGCCCGGTGACCGCGGAGGACAGCAGCCACCGTTTTGCCCTCTTTTACGATCTGCCGGTGATCAAGGTGGACCCCTTTTCACCGGTCTCCGACGAAGTGCACCGGGCGCACCTGGCGCTGATCGAAAAAGCCGCTCTCGTCGTGGTGCCGCCCATCCCCTACGGGGTGGGGAACCTGCGCAACCTGGAAGCGGTGGAAAAAGCCCTGGAAGAGGGCCGGCCGGTGGCCATTTTCAGCCATCCCCCCGGCGCAGCCTGGGACTTCACCGGCGGCGAAGCGGGCCGCATCTTGAAGCAGTTGAAAAACAAGGGAGCGTCTGTCCTCAAAGAGCGGGATGAAATCATGGCGCTGTTGGAAAAGGAGCCGATCCAAGATGAAGAAGAGGGGTAAGCTGATCCTGGTAACCGGCGGAGCCCGCAGCGGTAAAAGCACTTTCGCCGAACAGTATGCCTCCGAAAGCGGCAGGCAGGTGATCTACCTGGCCACGGCCCAGGCCAAGACGAGGAGATGGAGCGGCGCATCGAAGAGCACCGCCGGCGCCGCCCCTCCGGTTTTCAGCTTGTGGAAGAACCGCTCTTCCCCGAGCGCGCACTGGCAAAGGGAACCGCGGAAAGCATTTACTTGATCGACTGCCTGACGATGCTGTTAAGCAACCGCCTGCTGCAGCAGCTGGAAGAAAAAGGCGAGCCCACCCGGGAAAATCAGGCCGAGATCTGCGATCGCATCCTCGGCTACATGGAAAGCCTGGCCGAAAAGATGCAAAGTTGCCCCGCCGATGTGCTGGCGGTAACCAATGAAGTGGGCTCAGGCATCGTCCCGGAGCACTTTTCGGGGCGCCTTTTCAGAGACCTTGCCGGCAAGTGCAACCAGCTCGTCGCCGCCCGCGCCGATGAGCTCTGGTTTACGGTATGCGGCATCCCCCGCAGATTTAAATAGAGCCCGCG
>JAAZIE010000175.1 GCA_012510305.1 Bacillota bacterium
GGGTGGCAACGCTGGCATTACTTGAGATCGAAGATCTAACCTATTATTACCCCGGCCGCAGCAAACCGGCGCTGGACCGGATCAGCCTGCAGCTTACCGAGGGGGAATTTATCCTGGTGGCCGGGGGCTCCGGTTCAGGCAAGTCTACCCTGGCCCGCCTGGTTGCCGGGCTCATCCCGGAATTCTACGGCGGCAGGCAGCGGGGAAGAGTGCTGCTGCGCGGTGAAGAGCTTGAAGGGAGGCGGCGCAGCGCTCTCAATACTGAAGTGGGTATTGTTTTTCAGGACCCGGAGCGTCAGCTGGTGATGACCTCCGTGGAAGCGGAGATCGCTTTTGGGCTTGAAAACCTGGGGCTTCCCCGCCGGGAGATGTTCCGGCGTGCTGCAGAAGTGATGACCTTTTTAAACCTTTTGCCGCTGCGCCGCCAGTTTACCGCCCAGCTCTCCGGGGGGGAGAAGCAGAAACTGGTTCTCGGTTCCGTCATCGCCATGTATCCGCGTATTCTTGTTCTCGATGAACCCACCTCGCAGCTTGATCCGGTGGCGGCGGCAGATATTTTTAACCTGGTGGAATCGCTGAACCGGGAGATGGGCTATACCGTAATTCTCATCGAGCAGCGCCTGGAGCGGTGCTTTCACCTGGCCGATCGCCTTGTAGTCATGGAGAAGGGGGCGATAATATGCGATGATGCCCCCGGTGAAGCCGCCCGCTGGCAGCTACAGAAAGGGCTGCCCTTTATCCCGCCCGTGGCCCGGTTTTTTGCCTCGCTGTCACCCGGGCCCGGCTCCGCTGTCCCCCTCACGGTGAGGGAAGGGCGCCGGGAGCTGCTAAAAAGATCGCCTTTATTTCCGGAGCGCAGAGAAGGACGCCGGGAGAGTGCGGGGCAGCGGACACCTTCTCCAAAACCGGATCAAAAAGGAGCCCCCCTCCTTCAGGCGCGCTCGCTCTGGTACACCTACCCCGGGGGTTCGGAAGCGGTGAAGGGGCTCTCTTTGGAGCTGCGCCCGGGAGAGCTCACCGCCATGATCGGCCCCAACGGTTCCGGTAAAAGCACCCTTTTGAAGCTGCTGGCGGGGCTGCTCAAGCCGGACCGGGGAGCGGTGCTAATGCGGGGGCAGGATACCGCCGGCCTGGCGCCGTCGGAGATGGGGCGCCACCTGGGATACCTTTCCCAGAATCCAAACGATTACCTCACCCGGGAGACGGTGGAGGAGGAGCTGAAGTTTACGCTGAACAACTTTAACCGGCCCGGTAACGGGGTCTGTACAAAAATACTGCGTCAGCTGGGCCTGGAGCACCTGCGCCGGTTCAATCCCCGGGATCTGAGCGGCGGGGAGCGCCAGCGGGTGGCCCTGGCCTCGGTGCTGGTGATGGAACCGCCGCTTTTGCTGCTCGATGAGCCCACCAGGGGGCTCGATTACCGCTTGAAAATTGAACTGGGCCGGCTGCTGCAAGGGATCGTCTCTTCCGGCGGAACCGTGATCGTGGTGACCCATGACCTGGAATTCGCCGTGGAGTACGGCGCCCGGGTGATCATGCTCTGCGACGGGATGGTCGCCTGTGACGGGCCGCGCGCAGTATTGAGCGAATCCATTTTTTATGCGCCCCAGATGGCCAGGTTATTCCGTGGATGGGGCAGGGGCATCCTCACCGTGGATGAAGGCCTTGCCGCCGCCGGGGAGGTGCTTTAGATGGCGGCGAAAACTGCCGGGAGAAAGCTTCGCCGCGGTGCCGCCCTCCTTTTCACGGTTGGCCTCCTGGCGCTCGTGGGCTGGCAGCTGCCCTTTATTCTCCAGCACTGGGCCGCCTTTGTCATCATCTTTTTTGTGGGGGCACTTTTGTTTTTTTTCATTCGCTTTGAAAGAAGCGCGCTCTCTTCCCGGGAGGTGGGGGTGATCGCCATATTGGCGGCCCTGGCGGCAATCAGCCGGGTGCCCTTTGCCGCGCTGCCCGGGATTCAGCCCACTACTTTCATTACGATCATCTCCGGTTACGTCTTCGGGGCGCAGGCCGGGTTTATGGTCGGCGCTGTCGGCGCCCTGGGCTCAAATTTTTTCCTGGGCCAGGGGCCCTGGACTCTTTTTCAGATGCTTTTCTGGGGGCTGGCCGGGGCCGGCGCCGGGGTGCTGGGCCGGTATTTTCCCCGTACCGGCCGCGCCGGTATGGCTCTATTCAACGGCTTCTGGGGTTTTCTCTTCGGCTGGCTGATGAACCTTTACCTGGTGGTCTTTTTCATCAAACCGCTGACCTGGTCCTCCGTTCTGACGGCTTACAGCGCCAGTTTACCCTTTGATTGCTTCCATGCGCTGGGCAACGTTGCTTTCTCCGTGCTCCTGGGGCCGCAGCTGGTCAGGGTGCTGCGCCGTTTCAAAGCGAAGATGACTTATGTCGAAGGGTAGGCGGCCAGCACCCCGACGATCCTTTTGGCCAGGGTGCCGATGAGGCGGGCCGCTTCTTCCTGGCGGCAGGGGCGCTCCACCGCGACGGTCAGGGCCAGCGGGGGCCGGTGGGGGAAATAAAGCAGGGCCATATCGCCGACGATATCGTCAACCGTGCCCACCTTGTTTGCGATCACCGCCCGGCCGCCGACCAGGCGGCCGATGCGCCCCTTGTCCGTCGCCGCCGCCATCATCCTGATGGCCATGCGGGTGAGCTTTTCCCCGGCTGCCTCCCTGTTTTGCAGGGCCAGCAGCAGCCGGTTAAGCTCGCCGGCGGTGGCGGTGTTGGAGGGATACTCTGAGGCGGAGTCGTAAAATTTACGGGTAAAAGCGCTGCTCTTCAGACCGAGTCTTTTCGCCGTGGCGGCGCAGCCGGCCCGGCCCACCTGTTCAAAAATAATGTTGGTGGCCACATTGTCGCTCAGCGCCATCATCAGGCCGAGGAGTATTTCCAGGCGGTAGCTGCTTCCCGCAGCGGCGAACTGCAGGAGGCCGGTCCCGGCAACCGGGGTTTCGCCGGCGTACTTGTCGCTTTCTTTTAGGGTGTAAAGGTCCCCCAGTGAAATGTTTCCCCGCTCCAGCTGCTCCAGTGCCGCCAGCAGAAGAAGGGTTTTGATCATGCTGGCGGGATAGAGGCGGCGGTGGGCTTCGATCCCGGCCTGCTCCCCGGTAGCAAAATCGTAAAGGCTGAGCCTCACTCTTTGCCTGTGAGCGGCAGCCTGCCCGCGCAGATCATCTTCGAGGCGGCCAAAAGCGGCTCGCTCTTCCGGTGAAGGCTGTTTTTGCTGCGGCCACTTTTGATACACCCAGCCCGGCAGAGCGGCGGTGAGCGGCCTGCAGCCGGTGCTTTTTCCCAGCAGGATCCCTCCTTTTTAGGTGCTGCCGCCGGGCCCGGTATCAGGGCGGCGGCGACGCCTTTTTTTAATATATGCGCCGGGGCGTGTCTGAAAGAAGAAGTTTCACCGGGCTGCCGCATCGGCCCTGCGCCATATTTGCCAAAAAGTCTCCTTTCTTGCTATAATCTGTTCAGCAATCAAGTTTTCAAGGGGGGAAGATCGTGACCGGGTTGCACAGCTTTCTACGCGAACTGCCCGCGGTGGATCGCCTGCTGCAGGAGCCGGTGCTTGCGGAGCTTGCCGGCCGGATGCCGCGGCGCCTCGTTTTGACCGCAGCCCAGGAGACGCTGCAGGCGTACCGGCAGAAGATCATTTGCGATCACGACAAGGCGGGCTCACTCGCTGCCGGCGGCCTCGATCTTTCTCCCGCAGCACTGGCCCGGGAAGCGGCGGCGTTGGCCCGCTGCCGGGCCCGGCCGGGCCTGCGCCCGGTGATCAACGCTACCGGGGTGGTTTTACATACCAACCTGGGACGGGCTCCCCTGGCCGCTGCGGCCGTGGAGGCGGTCACCGGGGTGATGGAGCAGTACTGCAATCTGGAGATCGACCTGGAAGATGGCGAACGCGGTTCACGGCAGGTTCACCTGGAGGGCCTTCTTTGCGATTTGAGCGGAGCGGAAGCGGCGGTGGTGGTGAACAACAATGCCGCCGCCGTCTTTTTGGCTTTGAACAGCTGTGCCGCCGGAAAAGAAGTGATCGTTTCGCGGGGGGAGCTGGTGGAGATCGGCGGTTCCTTCCGGCTGCCCGAGGTGATGGCGGCCAGCGGTGTCCGCCTCGTAGAAGTAGGCACCACCAACAAGACCTACCGGCGCGATTATGAAGCCGCTATCAAAGAGAGCACCGCCGCCCTGATGAAAGTGCATACCAGCAATTATCACTTGGTGGGGTTCACCGCCTCTGTAAGCGCCGCCGACCTGGTTGCCCTGGCCCGGGCGCGCAATCTTCTGGCCCTGGAGGATCTCGGCAGCGGCCTGCTCTTTGATCCGGCCCGCTACGGGCTGCCCCCCGAACCGCGGGTCCAGGACAGCATCGCCGCCGGGATGGACCTGGTTACCTTCAGCGGAGACAAGCTGCTCGGCGGCCCGCAGGCAGGCATTATTGTAGGCCGCCGTGAACTGGTGGAGAAGATACGGACCAACCAGCTGGCCCGGGTGATGCGGGTGGGCAAGCTCACCGTGGCCGCCCTGGAGGCGACCCTGCGGCTCAGCCTCGACGAAGAGAAAGCGGTGGAAGCGATCCCCGCCTGGCGGGCGCTGACGGCGCCCCTTACGCGTCTGCGGGAACGGGCCGAGGCCCTGGCCGGGCCGCTGAAGGAGAGTTTCGGCGAAGAGGGGGTCGGCCTCTGGGAAGGGAGTTCCCGGGTTGGCGGCGGCGCCCTGCCTACGGCGGAGCTGCCCACGGTGCTTATTTCCCTGCAGGCGCCGCGCCTCGAATCAACCGGGCTGGCCGAACGGCTGCGCAGCGGCGAACCGCCGGTGCTGGCACGGCTGCAGCAGGAAAGTTTGCTCTTCGATCTGCGCACGGTTTACCCGGAGCAGGATGCGTTGCTGCTGCAAGCGATATTGGATGCGGCGGCGGAAGCGTGAGAGATTACTCCCGCCTTTACTTTGGACCGGCGGGTTTTTTCCAGTGAACAGGAAAGGCTGGTTTTTTTGAAACACCTCGTTATCGGCACTGCCGGACATGTGGATCACGGAAAAACCGTGCTGATCAAAGCGCTTACCGGGGTCGATACCGACCGGCTGCGGGAAGAGCAAAAGCGCGGTATCTCCATCGATCTGGGGTTTGCCCCCCTGGAGCTCCCCGGCGGCCGCCTGGCCGGGATCGTCGACGTGCCCGGCCACGAGCGCTTTATTCACAACATGCTCGCCGGCGCTGCCGGCATGGACCTGGTGCTGCTGGTGGTCGATGCCGCCGAGGGGATCATGCCGCAAACAAAAGAACATCTGCAGATTCTGCAGCTTTTGGGGCTGGAAAAAGGAATCGTGGTGATCACCAAAACCGACCAGGTGGAGCCGGATTGGCTGGAACTGGTCCGGGAAGAGGTGGGCGACGGGCTGAAGGGGACTTTTCTGGAGCGCGCGCCCCTTCAGGAGGTCTCCGCTTTTACCGGCCAAGGGATCGCTGAGTTAAGAGAGCTGATCGACCGGGCCACCCGCGATCTGGCTCCCCGCGATTCTGCGGGGCCGCTGCGGCTGCCGGTGGATCGCTCTTTCTCCATCGCCGGCTTCGGCACCGTGGTTACCGGAACTCTTTTTCGCGGGAGCGTGCGGGTGGGCGACCGGGTGGAGATTGTCCCCCCCGGCCTGGAGGTGCGCGTGCGCAACATCCAGGTTCACGAGCGCGACCGGCAGGAAGCCCGGGCCGGGCAGCGGGTGGCTTTAAACCTGGCCGGCGTGGAAAAAAAAGAGATCCGGCGCGGCAGCGTCGTCGCTTCACCCGGTTACTACCGGCCCACCGCTCTTCTGGATACCGCTTTAACCCTGCTGCCGGGGGCGCCGCGGCCGCTTAAAAATTTAGATCCCGTCCATCTCTTTTTGGGGACCGCCCGGGTGGTGGCGCGGCTGCTGCTGCTCGACTGCGAGGAGCTGAAGCCCGGTGAGAAGGGCCTGGCCCAGTGCCGCCTGAGCGATCCGTTGGTGGCGGACCGGGCCGATCGCTTCATCATCCGCTCGTACTCCCCCATGACCACCATCGGGGGCGGCGGCGTGCTCGACCCTGCCCCCTCGCGGCACCGCCGTTTTCGCCCGGCTTCCTTTGCCCACTTGAAAGAGCTGGCCCAAGATCCGGGGGCGGGGGGAGAGAGGGCCTTTGTTTACCGCAAGCTTGGCGATATGATCATCGCCGATCCCGGCCGCCTGGCCCGGGAGACGCGCCTGGATGAGGCGCGGCTGCGGGATATTTTGGAGGAGCTGATCCGGGAAGGGACGGTGGAGAAGCTGGGCCAAAGCTATCTCCCCCGGGCCGGCCTCGAGCAGTGGGAGCACCGGACCCTGCAGGCACTGGAGGAATATCACCGCCGTCACCACCTGCTGCCGGGGATCTCCAGGGCGCAGCTGAAGGGGGCGCTGCCCCGGGAGCTGGGCTTGAAAGAATATGATCTTTTTCTGGAGCGGCTGCAGGAGCAGGGCCGGGTGGAGCTTCAAGGGGAGCTGGTGAGCAAGAAAAAATTTGTGCCCCGGCCTACGGTGCAGGAGCGGGAACAGCTGGAACAGCTGGCCAATATTTACGCCGGGGCGCCCTTTCAGCCCCCCACGGTGAAGGAGGCGCTGGAACAGACGGGAATCAAGGATGCTGATCGGGAGAGCTGCTACAGCTACCTGTTATTCAGCGGCCGGCTGGTTAAAATAAACGACGAGATCTATTTTCACCGGGAGGCTTACGAGCGGGCCGTGGAGCTGCTGCGCCGCCATTTTGCTGCCGCCCAAACCATTACCCTGGCCGAATTCAGAGATCTCACGGGCAGTTCCCGAAAGATCATCCAGCCGCTGCTGGAGCGCTTCGATCAGCTCAAGCTGACCCGCCGGGTGGGCGATCACCGCGTCCCCCTGAAACTGTTAAACGACAACCGGTAAATGCGGCCGGCGGCATGAATGCCGGCGGTGAAGATAGACCGGGCAGGAGGTGGTATGGAATTTGAAGGAGCAGGAGATTAGGCTTACCCTGATGACGGCAAGCGCCGGGTGAGCGGCGAAGATCGGGCCTGAGGCCCTGGCACAGGTTCTGTGCTCCTTGCCCTCCGCCGACGATCCGGCGTACCTGAACCGGCACCAGCACTACGCCGATGCCGGTGTTTACCGGCTCTCGGAAGAGACCGCCCTGGTGCAGAGTGTCGATTTTTTCACTCCCGTGGTGGACGATCCTTACCTTTTCGGACAAATTGCCGCGGCCAACGCTTTCAGCGATCTCTATGCCCTGGGAGCAAGGCCGCTGACGGCGTTGAACCTGGTCTGTTTTCCCTCGCAAAAGCAACCGCTCCAGGTGCTGGAGAAGATCTTGCACGGCGGCTTTGACAAGATCAGGGAAGCCGGGGCCGTTCTCGTCGGGGGACACAGCATTGAAGATGCCGAGCCCAAATACGGGTTGGCTGTAACCGGGCTGGTAGACCCGCGCCGGATCGCCGCCGCTCCCGGTGCCCGCCCCGGAGACCGGCTATTTTTAACCAAGCCCATCGGCAGCGGCATCATCACCACCGCGCTGAAAGGCAACCGGATCACTGCGGCGGAGGCTGAAGAGACCTTACAGGGAATGGCCGCCCTGAATGCTGCCGCCGCAGAAGCGGCTTTTGAGTCCGGAGCCTCCGCGGTTACCGATATTACCGGGTTTGGGCTGCTGGGCCACCTGCACGAGATGCTCATCGCCGCCCGCGCCGGCGCGGCCATAGATCCGGCCGCGGTGCCGCTTTATCCCGGTGTCCTGGAAGCGGCAGCCGGCGGTTTTATACCCGGGGTACCTACCGCAACCGGGATTATTTTCAGAAGTGGGTTCAGCAGAAGGGGGTAAAAGGGGATCTGGAGTTGATTCTGTACGATGCCCAAACTTCGGGCGGGCTTTTGATGGCCCTTCCTGAAAAGCGCAGCGGCGCTTTAAGCGCAGCCCTGCAACGAAGGAATTTGGCGGGTGCTTGCATCGGGGAGATCACAGCGGATTCCCCGGGAAGGATTACCCTTATTTGATCGCAACACGCTCTAATCCAGGCCCGGGTTTCTGTTTTGGTGTTTCATCACTTCGAGAATCAACTGGTCCAGCTCCGCACTCACCTTCAGGGCGTCGTGCCTGGTAAGGTCGGTTTGCCGGTGCAGTTTTTCTCTTAAAACCTCAATCTGTTCAAGGAGGCGATACTCGCCGTTTCCTGATGCCATCTTTTCACCTCAAAAAAAGGATGTAGGGTCTTCTATTCGACACAAACGGGTAAATACCTTTTTTTCACAAGGAATAATTTCATAAAAATACAATCTTCCCCCTAATCTGTAAATCAAGCGGAGCAAGGAGATCCATATCGGGAGATTAATCTACAAGATCTGCAATGCAGGAATCCCTATCTGCTTCACAATACATTATAATCACCCTACACCGGTTTTATGCAGCAGCCTGCGTACATAATTGGCAATTTAAATTTTAGAATTGTTAGAAGGATTTATGATGAGTAACGTCGAAAACAAAACACAAGTAGTTATCGGTTTTTATTGACACATTAAAGGATTATTTCTTAAAGTTCAAAAGGGGGTTGGTAATAGCAAGATTAAGACTCTTTAATTTCCCCGGCCCATGCGGCGGCCCGGAGGAAAAATATTTCACTTATGCGGGGTATGAAGATGACTACCGAAAACCAAACTTTTGCTGAAAAGTTTGACCTGCTGGGCTGTATCCAGTGCGGACGGTGTACCGGCGGTTGCCCGGTGACGGTGCGAACAAACCTGAATGTACGCCGTTTTGTCTACGACGCTTACGATGAAGATCTGCTTGATGAGCTCTCCAGGGTAGCCGAGATCTGGGATTGCACCGCCTGCCACACCTGTGCAGTGCGCTGCCCCAAGGGGCTGAAGCCGCTGGAAGTGCTCATCGGGCTGCGGTCGCTCATTGTGGAAAGCGGAAAAACCGAGCCCACGGTGCGGGATGCCCTCGAAAGCACTTTTATGGAAGGCAACCCCTGGGAGAAGCCGAGAGCCACCCGCAACGATTGGATGGAGGGGCTGGATGTTAGGATAGCCGAACCCGATGAGAAGGTGGAAAACCTGTTCTTTGTCTGCTGCACCATCGCCTACGATCCGCGTGTCCAGGCCACCGCTCAAAACATGGTCCGCCTGCTGCAAAAAGCAGGGGTGGATTATGCTTTTCTGGGCACGGATGAAACCTGCTGCGGCAGCGAAATCTTTACCCTGGGCGAAGACGGTCTCTTTGAAATGCTTATCGAGGATAATACCGAAATGCTTAATGAATACCAGGCCGATCGGATCGTGGCCCTTTCGCCGCATTGTTTTACCACGTTCAATACTCACTACCCCGACTTGAACAAACCGGTGATCCACTATACCCAGCTGCTGGCGGAGCTGCTGGAGCAGGAGAAGCTGGCCTTCAAAGGCGAGCTGGCCAAAAAAATTGTCTATCATGATCCCTGCTACCTGGGCAAGCAGAGCGAAGTGTTCGAAGAACCGCGCCGCGTGCTCCAGGCGATCGAGGGTGTGGAGCTGGTTGAATTTAATCGGAACCGTGAACGCAGCCTTTGCTGTGAAGGCGGCGGCGGTAAAATGTGGGTGGAGTCTGAATCCAAGATCGAGCGCCTCGCTGAAACCCGGATCAAGGACGCCCGGGCTCTGGGGGCCGATATCGTGGCGGCGGCCTGTCCCTTCTGCGTTATCACCCTGGACGACGCGGTGAAGGCGGAAGGGTTTGAAGAGGAGATGCGGGTTGCCGAGATCATGGAAATTTTGGAAGAGTTGGAAGTAGTGCAGGGCCAATCAAGTTCCGCTCAGGAGGTGGAAGATTAAATGAAAATGTTTACCTGCATCAAGTATGTGCCCGATACTTCGGAAGCGGAGGTTAAACTCAACGCCGAGGGCACCGGGGTGGACAGCAGCCGCTTTTCTTATGATATCAATGACGCCGACAACTATGCGGTAGAAGAATCAGTTTTGCTCAAGGAAAAATACGAGGGCGATGTCACCGTGGTCTCCATCGGGCCGAAAAGCTCAGACGTGATGATCCGCATGGCCATGGCCAAGGGTTGCGACCGGGCCATCCGGATCGAAGACGAACGGATTGCCGATCATGATCCGCTGATGGTGGCCCGTGTTCTTGCCGGGGCGATCAAGGACCAGGAATTTGACCTGGTTTTTACCGGGTGCATGGCCGAGGACTACGGCCAGGCGGTTACCGGGGTGGCCCTTGCCGAGATCCTCGGTGTTCCCCATGCCGCCTATGTCAAAAAGGTGGAGGTCGAAGACGGCAAGGTCAAGGCGCACCGCGAACTTGAAGGCGGGCTGCGCGAAGTCGTCGAGATCAGCCTGCCGGCGGTCTTGACCATCCAGACCGGGATCAACGAGCCCCGCTATGCGCCCATCCGCGGTATTCGCCAGGCTCAGAAAAAAGAGCTCAAGGTGATGAACCTGGACGACCTCGGTGTTCCCGTGGAAGAGGTCGGCGCCGATGCTTCCCTGGTTGTTCTGGAGAAGCTCTATATCCCGGTAGTGGAATCGAAGGCTGAAATAATCGAAGGCGATCCTGATGAAAAGGCAGAAAAACTGGCTTCGATTCTGGTTAAAGGAGGTTTGGTCTAAATGGGTAACGTCCTTGTTCTGGCGGAACACCGCCAGGGAGAGTTGCGCGATATCAGTATAGAGATGCTGGCGCTGGCTCCTTCTGTCGCCGAAGCGCTCGGCGGAGAGGTGACGGTGCTGCTTCTGGGCAGCGGAGTGGACGAGATGGCCGGTAAAATTGCCGGTCACGGGGTCAAGGTTCTCGTGGTGGACGATCCTCTCTTTGCCGATTACAACTCCGACAAGTACCAGAAAGTGCTCTCTGCGCTGATCGATGAATACAAGCCCAGGCTGGTTATGCTGGGGCAGACCGCCCAGGGTGCGGATCTCGCTCCGGCGCTGGCCGTGGAGAAAAAACTGCCCTTCGTGCCCGACATTATCGGGCTGGAGGTGGAGGAGGGTGTGATCAAGGCCACCCGGCAGCTTTACTCCGGCAAGGTCAATGCAGTGGTGGCCCTGAAAGAGGCGGACACCGGCCTGGTTGCGGTCCGCGAGGCTGCCTTCGAAGCCCCCGATCCGGTTGACGCCGGCGCGGTGGAAAAGATCGATTCGCCGTTAAAAGAAGATCTCGACTACCGCAAGTTTGTGGAATATATCGAAGCCGAGATCGGCGATGTCGATATTACCCAGTCTGAAATCCTGGTGGGCGTGGGGCGGGGTCTGAAAGAAGACAAGAATCTGCCCATCGCCGAAGAGCTGGCTGAATTGATCAAGGCCGATCTCTGCGGTTCGCGTGCCGCCTGCGACGCCGGCTGGCTGTCGGACGACCGCCAGGTGGGCACCTCGGGCAAAACGGTCCAGCCCAACCTGTACATTTGCATGGGCATCTCCGGTGCTTTCCAGCATGTGGCCGGGATGAAGGGAGCCAAAACAGTGGTGGCGATCAACAAAGATCCCAACGCCCCTATTTTTGCGGAAGCCGATTATGCGATCGTCGACGACCTGCTCAAAGTAGTGCCCTCGCTGATCGAAAAATTGAAGGAGCTGAAGGGATAGCGCTGCTGCCTTAGCTGAATCTCTGTGGGAGGATGAGTAAGCAGATGACGGAAAAACCGAAACTGGGCGTATATGTTTGCCATTGCGGCATTAACATTTCAGCCACCGTTGATGTTGAGGCGGTGTCAGAGTATGCGCAGGGTTTACCAAACGTTGTAGTTGCGCGCGACTATTCGTACATGTGTTCCGACCCCGGGCAGCTCCTGATCAAGGAAGATATTCAAGAACACGGGTTGAACCGCGTGGTGGTGGCCTCCTGCTCGCCGCGCATGCATGAGCCCACCTTTCGCAAGGCTCTCCAGGAGGCGGGGCTCAATCCCTACTACCTGGAGATGGCCAATATCAGGGAGCAGTGTTCCTGGGTGCACGGTGATCGGGAGGATGCTACCGCCAAGGCGAAGGACCTGGTGGCCGCCGCCGTGGCCAAGGTGCGCCTGCTCGAACCGCTGACCCCGCGGGAGGTGGACGCCGAACCGGCGGCCCTGATCATCGGGGCCGGTATCGCCGGCATCCAGGCGGCGCTCGATATCGCCGACGCCGGGTTCAAAGTTTACCTGGTGGAGCAGAGCCCCTCGGTGGGCGGGCGGATGGCCCAGCTGGACAAGACCTTCCCCACGCTGGACTGCTCCGCCTGTATCCTCACCCCGAAGATGGTCGATGTGGCCAACCATCCCAATATAGAGCTGCTGGCCTATTCCGAGGTGGAAGAGGTGAGCGGGTTTGTCGGCAATTTTGATGTGAAAGTGCGCAAAAAAGCGCGCTATGTGGATGTAAGCAAGTGCACCGGCTGCGGCGATTGCGCCGAAGCCTGCCGCCTGGCCAACCGTTTCCCCAGCGAATTTGACGAGGGCATGGGCAAGCGCAGCGCCATCTACCTGCCTTTCCCGCAGGCGGTTCCGGCAAAATACACCATCGACCCGGAGAAGTGCCTCTTTTTAACCCGGGGACGCTGCGGTAAAAGCCCGAAATGTGTCGACGCCTGCAAGCCGGGGGCGATCGATCTTGAACAAGAAGATGAGATCGTCTCTTTCAAAGCCGGGGCGATCATTGTGGCGACAGGGTTCGACGTTTTTGACGCCGCCAAGAAGCCGGAGTACGGCTATACCGAATATCCCAACGTCATTACCGGCCTGGAGATGGAAAGGCTCGTCTCCGCCTCCGGACCCACCGGCGGGGAGATCCTCGTCGACAACGGGGAAGAGGAGATTGTTCCGAAAAATATCGCCTTTATCCAGTGCGTGGGCTCGCGCGACGAGACCGTGGGCAACGAGTACTGCTCCCGGGTTTGCTGCATGTATACGGCCAAGCAGGCTCACCTGATCAAGGATAAGATTCCCGAGGCCGAGGTTAAAGTTTACTACATCGACGTGCGCGCTTTCGGGAAAGGTTTCGAAGAGTTTTACGACCGGGTTCGCCGCGAGGGGATCCGCTACGTGCGCGGCAACCCCTCGGAGATCTTCAAAGAGGGGAACAAGCTGGTGGTGAAAGTGGAGGATACCCTCACCGCCACCC
>JAAZIE010000176.1 GCA_012510305.1 Bacillota bacterium
GCTCCGAGGAATACCCGAAGCAGGGCGAGGCCGCAGCCTCCAAAGAATCTCAGCAGCAGGGCGGGACTCCAAGCTCCAAGAAATCTCAAAAGCAGGGCGGAACCGCGGGCTTCAAGGGATCCTCCCAGTCCGGCGCGTCTCAGAACTTCCTGCCCATAATTACGGCGATCAATATAAATCCAAACGAATTCGCCCCTGGTAAAAAATACGAGGTAACCGCCGAGGCCGGCGATCCCGACGGAGATCCCCTTACCTACAAGTGGAGCGGCGACGGAACCTTCTCCAATACCAAGGGCAACCCGACGAACTGGACCGCACCGGATATAGCGGGAGAATACAAGATCAAAGTGACGGTGAAAGACGGGCGCGGCGGTGTGGCCACCCGCAGCAAAACGATCACCGTGACCGCCTCCCTGGCCCCGCCCCCAACGCTACCCTAGGTGACAGGGACGTACCTGCTGTCACCTTTTTTGCCTGAGTTGGCCGGCGCGGGTAAAAGAAGGACTCGCCTTACTGTATGAGATCCTTCGGGCTGCGCCCTCAGGATGACAGAAAAACCCAATAAGGTAACCGGGGTAGGGTTTTTCTGTCACCTTTTTTTGTCCTCGTTGGCCGGCGCGGGCAAAAGAAGGCCTCGCCTTACTGTATGAGATCCTTCGGGCTGCGCCCTCAGGATGACAGAAAAACCCAAAAGGTGACCGGAGTAGGGTTTTTCTGTCACCTTTTTTTGTCCCGTTGGCCGGCGCGGAACTGCCTCAATGGTATGGAGCTGCCCTAAGTATTTAAAGCAACTCCCTTCTCTAAAAGGCGGTGCGGTAAATCCCCCCCGCCCCCCTTTACCAAAGGGAGGCAGGACGCGGATAGCCCGGTTGTTTCCGCTCTGCGCCGGCGCCGCCTAGAGGCGGTAGGCCACATGAAAGGCTTCGTGGATCGCTTCCGCCACTTTGCGGGGGCGGTCGCAGTCGCCGATGGCGTAAACCTCGCTGAGCAGCGGTTTGAGGATCCCTTCCAGCGGGTTGTACGGCTGCGCGCCGGCGGCGATGACGATAGCATCCAGATCCTCCATCGCGATCTTGCTCCCCTCTTCAACCGCTTCCAGCCGGTGCTCCCCCAGAGCGGTGACCGCCGTGCCGGTCTTGATCTCCACGGCGGGGTGGCGGTAGAGCCACTGGAGCAGCTTCTCGCGCAGCGAGGGGCTCTGCCCCTCGGCCAGGCTCTCCCGAGCCTCCAGGATCACCACGCTGTGATCGCGCTCGGCCAGGTAGGCGGCGGTCTCGCAGCCCACCAGGCCGCCGCCGATAATAGCCACGCGGTGACCGGGCTTGAACTCTCCTTCGAGGATATCCCAGGCGGTCACCGCACTTTTGGGCTCCATGCCGGGCAGGGCGGGGATCACCGGCACCGCCCCTGTGGCCAGGATGACCGCATCGGGCTTCTCGCGCATAACCGTCTCCCCCGTAGCCGCGGTATCCATCCGGATATCCACCTGCAAAGACTGAATCCGGTGAACCAGGTAGCGCAGGATCTCTCCGAAGCGATCCTTGTGCGGTGTCTTCCGGGCCAGGCGTCCCTGGCCGCCCAGCTCGGAGCGGCGCTCGAAGAGGATCACCTGGTGGCCCCGCTCGCGGGCGACACGGGCTGCCTCCAGCCCGCCGGGCCCGCCGCCGACAACAACCACGCGGCCGCGGCGGCGGGCTTTGACAAAGGGAAATTCCTGCTCCCGCCCCGCCCGGGCGTTGTAAATGCAGCTCACCGGCGCATCATCGAAGAGCAGGGGATCGATACAGAGCTGGTTGCATTCGATGCACCGGCGGATATTGCTCACCTGTTTCAACTCGATCTTCCTGGCAAAGTGCGAATCGGTGATCAGCGCCCTCCCCAGGGAGACAAAATCAGCCTCTCCCTCGGCGATGAGCTGCTCAGCTGTTTCGGGATCATGAATCTTGCCCACCGCGATGACCGGTACCTCCACCTCGGACTTGATATCGGCGGCATAACCGGCCAGGGGCAGGGGCGGGTCGTACATCGTGGGAATGATCGCCAGCGGCGATCCGTAGACCCCTCCGGAGACATGCAGGGCGTCGACGCCGGCCTGCTCCAGGGCTGCGGCAAAGTCGCGTCCCTCTTCGGGGGTAATCCCGCCCTCGACCCCCTCGTTGGCGTTTATCCGGAAAATTATCGGGTAGTCCGCCCCCACCGCCCGGCGCACCGCCTCGCAGACCTCCAGGGGAAAGCGGCGGCGGGCGCCGGGAGAGCCGCCGTACTCGTCGGTGCGCCGGTTGCTGTACGGCGAGAGGAACTGGTTGATCAGGTAGCCGTGGGTTCCGTGTATCTCCACGGCGTCGAAGCCGGCTTCCCGGGCCCGGCGGGCGGCATGGGCAAAGGCTTCGATCAGCCCCGTGATCTCATCGATACTGAGCGCCCGGGGAGTGTCGCGGCAAACGGGGCAGGCGATCTCCGAGGGAGCCACCGGCTGGAAACCGGTCGCCCTTGCGGTGGTCTGCCGGCCGGCGTGGTGCAGCTGAATGGCCGCCCGGGCTCCGTGTTTTTTGATCGAAGCGGCCAGGTGACGCAGGCCGGGGATAAACTTGTCGCCCCAGAGGCCGATCTCACGCGAGATCGCCTTCCCTTCAGGCGCCACCGCCGATACCTCCACAATGATCAGGCCGGTGCCCCCCTCGGCGCGCGCTTCATAGTAACCGGCCAGGCGCCCGGTGACAAAGCCGTCGCCGGACGCATAATTCGTTCCCATGGGCGGCATAACCATGCGGTTGCGAATATTTATTTTCCCGATTTTCCCGGGCGACAACAGGTGCCTGTACCCGGTGCCGCCGCTGTCACTCTCTCTTCTTTCTTCAAGGACGGTCTCTTTGATCGCCATCTTCTCCTTCAAGCGTATTTCCCCGCCGGTAAGATCAGCGGAGCCCCTCCTTATTTTTTCTTTTTACAGAAAGGTTATACCCCGGCTGAAAAGGGGAGAAAAAAACAAAAGGGGTACGGGCATGAATTCTTTCCTTTCCCGTACCCCCCCCAACCCGGGTTAAAGCCCCTTGAGCGCCTATTAAAGCCAGCCCCGGTGGCGCATCGCTTCGGCCAGGCGCTGCACGGCGAAGCCGTAAGCTGCTTCCCGGATGGATTTGCCGTTGCATCTTTCCAGTCCGAAGCGGTAAGCGTCGTGAAATGCTTCCACCATCATCTTTTCGAGACGGCGGTTCACCGTTTCCAAATCCCAGTAAAAACCCTGCCTGTTCTGCACCCACTCAAAGTAGGAGACCATGACGCCGCCGCTGTTGGCCATGATATCGGGGACCAGGGCGATCCCCCTCTCGTCCAGAATCTGCTCCGCCTCGGGAGTGGTGGGCCCGTTGGCCGCTTCCACCACCAGGCGAGCCCTGACCTCGGAGGCATTATCGGCGTTCAACTGATTTTCCAGGGCGGCGGGGATGAGGATGTCACAGTCCAGGGTGAGCAGATCTTGAGCGGCGATCTTCTCGCCCCCGGTGAAACCTTCGATCAACCCTGTTTTCTGAACATGCTCCAGCAGCGCGGGGATATCGATCCCCTCGGGATGATAGAGCGCCCCGCTGATATCGCAGATCGCGATAACCTTGCAGCCCGCCTCGTGAAAGACCCGTGCCGCCTGGCCGCCCACGTTGCCGCATCCCTGGATGGCGATGCGGGCCTTTTCCAGCGACAGGTGATGCAGCGCCGCCGCCTCGCGCGTGACATAGAAACAGCCCCGCGAGGTGGCCTCCCTGCGCCCCACGCTCCCCCCCACCTCCACCGGTTTTCCGGTGAGCACATCCGGGGTGTACCTGCGAGCGAGCTGCCCGTATTCATCGGCCATCCAGGCCATCACCTGGGCATCGGTGAAAAGATCGGGCGCGGGGATATCGACCTCCGGTCCCAGCAAAAATCC
>JAAZIE010000177.1 GCA_012510305.1 Bacillota bacterium
ACATGGGGGACAGCCACGTGGGGCTGCAGGCCCGTTTAATGTCGCAGGCGCTGCGCAAGCTCTCCGGCGCCATCAGCAAATCATTCACCGTGGCTATTTTTATCAACCAGATTCGTGAAAAGGTAGGCGTTATTTTCGGCAATCCCGAGGTGACCCCGGGTGGAAGGGCGCTGAAGTTCTATTCATCAGTCCGGCTCGACGTCCGCCGCATTGAAGGCATAAAACAGGGCGATCAATTTATCGGAAACCGGACCCGGGCCCGGGTGGTAAAGAACAAGGTGGCGCCGCCTTTCAAAGCAGCCGCCTTTGACCTCATTTACGGCGAGGGAATCTCCGCCGAGGGCGCGATCATCGATGTTGGGGCGGAAATGAAGATACTGCAAAAGAGCGGTGCCTGGTACTCCTACCAGGAGGAGCGCCTGGGACAGGGCCGGGAGAATGTGCGGGCTTACCTGAAGGAAAATCCGGAGCTGGCCCTGGAAATTGAACAAAAAATACGCAAGGCCTGCGAACTGCCGCCTCTCGATCTAAAAGCCGCCTCTCCAGAAACTGAAAATGGAGAGGCGAAGGAGTAAAAGCCCGGGCCCATGGTTGATGAAACCGCTTTAAAGAAAGCGCGAACCGGGCTGCTCAGGCTGCTCAGCTACCGCCAGCGGAGCAGGCGGGAGGCGCAGGAGTATCTGCAGCGCAAAGGTTTCAGCGACAAGGTAATCGCTTATCTGTTGAAAGAGATGGAACAGTGGAACTATATCGATGACCGCCGTTATGCGATCGACTATACGGAGAACTGCTTGCGGCGCGGGTTGGGACCGCTGCGGGCGCGACGCGACCTGATTTCACGGGGTATCAGCCGCAATATCGTGGAAGAAGAGGTGCCTCGCCAGTACAGCCCGGAGATAGAGCTCTCCCTGGCCAGGACACTCTTAAACAAAAGAACCGGCCCGGATGATGATTGGCACGATATACGCCTGGTTCGCCGCCAGGCGGCCTATTTGCACAGGCGCGGTTTTCGCGAAAGCATTGTGGTCAAGGTTATCCGGGAACGCAGCAACCAGGTTGATCATTGATTCAGCGGGGGGTTCCGGCAATAATATTATTCTTTGCCCCTGCGGGCGTAATTGCTTGACATAATTTTTCCTTGAGGGTACAATCAAAAAGGTAAGTTTTTTCATAATCTATGATCTGTTTTGGGGTAATATCTCAGTTACGGTTTAAAAGAGCCACGCCCCGGCTGAACGGGGCAATGAAATAGATTTAATGAAGCGAAATGCGTGCACTTTATAAGGACAGGTGCAAGTATTTAACTTTATGGCATTCTCTTTTAAGCTGTGTTCTGAACACAGCTTTTTTATTTAGCGCGCAAATCTTAGAAATGGAGGTGGGACCATGTATTATACGCTTACTGCTGTGATTGCATCAGCCCTCGGCATAGCCGCCGGTTATTTTTTGCGTAAGGCGCTTGCTGAAGCGAGGATCTCTTCAGCCGAGACCGCCGCTCAGAAAATAATTGAGGAGGCCAACCAGGAAGCAAAAGCCATAAAGCGCGAAAAGCATCTTGAAGCCAAAGAAGAAGCCCACAGGCTTAGAACCGACATCGAGCGTGAAAGCAGGGAGCGCCGCAACGAATTGCAACGCATGGAAAGGCGCCTTTCACAAAAAGAAGACTCGCTGGATCGTAAAACCGGCTTTGCTGAAAAAAAAGAGGAGGAACTGAGGCGGAAAGAGGAAGAAAACCGCCGCACCGAAAATAAGCTTCAACAGCTCCATCAGCAGCAGCGCGCTGAGCTGGAGCGCATTTCAAACATGACCATGGAAGAAGCAAAAGAGATGATTCTGCAGCGAGCCCGTGATGAGGCTTCCCACGAAATGGCGATGATGGTAAAGGATATCGAAGACCGCGCCAAAAGCAACTCCGCTAAAAAATCCCGTGAAATCATCACCATGGCCATTCAGCGCTGCGCCGCCGATCACGCCTCGGAAGCAACTGTTTCCGTAGTTTCGCTGCCCAACGATGAGATGAAAGGGAGAATCATCGGCCGGGAAGGGCGCAACATCAGGGCCCTGGAAACCCTGACCGGGATCGACCTGATCATCGACGATACGCCGGAAGCGGTGATCCTGTCCGGCTTTGATCCCATTCGCCGGGAGATCGCCCGCATCGCCCTGGAGAAACTGGTCAGCGACGGCCGGATCCATCCAGCCAGGATTGAAGAGATCGTTGAGAAAACGCGTAAAGAGGTGGAGTCACAGATCCGTGAAGAGGGGGAAAGAGCCACGTTTGAAACGGGGGTCCACGGGCTCCATCCCGAACTCATCTTTACCCTGGGCAAGCTGCGCTACCGCACCTCTTACGGACAAAATGTGCTTCAGCATTCCATCGAAGTCTCCCACCTGGCCGGAACCATGGCCGGCGAGCTGGAGCTGGATGTGGCTTTTGCCAAAAGGGCGGGCTTGCTGCACGATAT
>JAAZIE010000178.1 GCA_012510305.1 Bacillota bacterium
GCTGCCCCGGATAAAGGAGCCCAGCGCGCAGTTGATCTCCTCTGCGGCGGCAACGACAAAGCGGCGGAAGCGGGGCGGGAAGGTGTAGAGCACCCCTCTTTTGAAAGCCTCCTCGTCGCGCAGAAAATAATAGGTCAACAGGGGCACGAACAGCAGTATCAGCGCCCCGCTGAAAAGGGAAAGCAAAAAATCATAAAGGTGTTCCAACCTCAGGCCCAGGGCCGTGCTCAAGGCCTCGATGTTGTTTTCCACGATCTCCCGGGCGCCGGGAGGCAGGTTGAAGCTCCGGTAACTGTCCTCCAGGCGGTAGAGCAGCCCCCGCAGATCGGCGGCATACTCCGGCAGCTGGCCGGCCAGCTGCTGCAGGTCATCGATGAAGAGCGGCGCCACCCCGACACAGAAGATGAAAGCAAGCAGGGCAAATACCAGGTAGAGCACGGCGATAGCCAGGGGGCGGGAAAGGCGGCGCTTTTCCATGAAGTTTACCGCAGGTGCAAGCAGGTAAGCGACGATGAGTGCTATAAAAAAGGGAAACAGCGCCGACAGGAGAGCCTGTCTAACCCGGACTACCCAGATGATCAGGAGAACCAGAATCGCTCCGCCGGTTAACAGGAGCAGGCCTTGCTGCCAGGGCGGCATCTGCCAAAATTTTTCTTTCACCGGAAATCTCTCCTTAAGTCCGGCCAAAGCTTGAAAAGACAAAAAGAGAGGAGCCTGCCGGCTGCCCGGGCTGTAAAAAAAATCAAAGCACTGTACGCCGTATTTTTCCCCTCACTATATCTATTCTACTGCGGGGTGGAAAAAATACCGTTCTGCGCTTTTCTTTAACTGGTATAACTGTTTTTGCTCTGCTTCAGGGGAACAGGAATTAAAGAACCATCAGCCTCAACATAGAACATGCAGTGGGCCTGTTGCGGGTCGGTTTTAAATTCCATCAGGCACTGCCAGCAATAATACTGGTTATTACCCACTTTCCCGGTATCCGCGGAGCAGCATAGCGGGCACCGCATCATGACACTTCCACTTCAGTTTAAGTTTTCCAGTCAGTTATTATGCCCCGCTCCGCCTGGATTATACGCCGCCGCAATCAGCCCCCCGCCCAGAAGCAGGTCGCCCCGGTAAAACACCGCCGCCTGTCCGGGGGTTACCGCCGGCTGCGGTGCATCAAAAAGCAGGCGGGCATGGTTCCCGCGCTCCAGCGGCGCCAGATGGGCCGGTACCGCGGGGGTGCGGTAACGTATTTTGACCTCCACCCGCTCCTCCTGCTCAAGCGACGCCAGCGCCACCAGGTTCAGCTGCTCCAACCTGGCGGCGCGGCGATAAAGCGCGCTTCTTTCACCGACCACGATCGTATTGTCGGCGCTGCGTATCTCCGTAACATAGAGCGGCTGCGGCGAGCTCAGCCCCAGGCCGCGCCGCTGCCCCACCGTGTAAAAGGGGAGCCCGGCATGCCGGCCCAGCACCCGGCCGCTTCGATCAACGATGGGGCCGGGTTTTGCTTTTACGCCGCGGCTCTTCAAAAAAGAGCGGTAATCATCGCCGGGGATGAAACAGATTTCCTGGCTCTCCCTCTGCCCCGCCGCAGAAGGGACCAGCCTTTGCGCCTTCTCCCAAACCTCTTTTTTGGTCAGTCCGCCCAGGGGAAAAAGGGAGCGTGCGAGCTGCTTTTGGGTTAAGCTGTAGAGCATGTAGGACTGGTCCTTCTCCCGGTCGCGACCTTTTTTGAGAAGGTGGCGCTCTTTTTGGGGGCAATACTCCACCCGGGCGTAGTGTCCGGTGGCGATGCGGCAAATAGACAGCTCATCTGCTTTTTGCAGCAGGGCGGCAAACTTGATCATGCGGTTGCAGAGAGTGCAGGGGTTGGGAGTGCGGCCGCGGCTGTATTCGACGGTGAAATAGCCGATCACCTGCTTTTCGAACCGTTCCCGCAGATCCGCCTCTGTAAAGGGAATCCCCAGTTCCCCGGCGATACGGGCAGCCCGCGCGGCCTCCCCGTCGAGTGCAGCCTGCCCCGCCGGCGTCGTCCGGGCTGCTCCCAGGCGGAAGTAAATCGCGCTCACGGTGTAGCCCGCTTCGATCAAGAGGGCGGCGGCAACGGCGCTGTCCACGCCGCCGCTTAAAGCGACCAGCACTTTCTCCCGGCTAACGGCAAACACCCCCGCGGACCGCATTCAAGGGCCGGGCACCCCTTCCAAAGGCTCCCACCGGCCGCTCCCCCGGGAAATCTCCTTGAACCGCTGCTTCATCGCCCCCATATTGCGGCAGGGCAGCGCGACGGTGACGCTAACTGCGGCGCCGTAATCGGTGGCGATGACTTCTCCTTGCAGCGATTCCAGCCGGCGCAGCAGCGCCCCCACCTCTTCATAAGAGACGGAGAGGCGGCAATAACAGAGCCGCTCCCGCACCACCAGCTCGCCCTCTTCAATAC
>JAAZIE010000179.1 GCA_012510305.1 Bacillota bacterium
CCGTCCTAATTTCGAAGGTGGCTACCTGATCCATCAATTCGCCGGG
The DNA here is from genome assembly GCA_012510305.1 of Bacillota bacterium. Lineage (GTDB taxonomy): Bacteria > Bacillota > Dethiobacteria > DTU022 > DTU022 > JAAZPQ01. The sequence continues at coordinate 47 of JAAZIE010000179.1, forward strand.
GAAACTTTCCAGGCTGGTTGTGGTCACAATCGTCTGCGCTTTTTTATTTAATATGGAAAGCAGAAAGGAACGTCGAGACTGATCGAGTTCGGAGAGCACATCATCTAAAAGAACAATGGGATGCTCACCCGTTTCGGCAATCATCAGTTCCAGTTCCGCCAAAATGTAGGCGAGTACCGCTGTTCTTTGCTGCCCCTGGCTGCCGTATGTTCTAAGATCCCGCCCATTAATGGAAAAAATAAGATCGTCTCGCTGAGGGCCCACTAGCGTGTGGCCCCTGTAGATCTCTTCTTCCCTCTTTTCTTGTACCTGCCGCCGGAAAATATCCGTTACCGCCTCTATTTGCGGTTCGGTTGCGCCGTCTTCAGCCTTGGTGCCGGCAAAAAAGGGTTGATAAGCGATTGTCAGGTGCTCCCGCTCCCTGCTGATTGTTTCGTGCGCGGCTGCGGCATATTTCTCTAACGCTGCCACCACTTGTGTGCGGCGCAGCACAATCCGCGAACCTAATGCCACCAACTGGCCATCCCACGCGGGCAGCTGGCTGAGGAGTGCTCGCTTGTGGGGTATCTCTTTAAGCAGGGTATTGCGCTGCCGCAGCACCCTTTGATATTTCAACAAAGTGCTGCGGTAGACCGCATCGATCTGACAGATTTGAATATCTAAAAAACGCCGCCGATCACCCGGCGAACCCTTCACCAGCTGTAAGCTGTCCGGGGTAAATAACACTATGTTCAGCCGGCCCATAAAAGAATTCGCCCCGGTTGTTTTGCCGTTAACGAGCAGTTTTTTGGGGCCCGTTTGGCTCACGGTAACCTCCAGATCCAAAACGGCCATTTTCTGCACCTTGGCTTGGATAGTTGCCCGCTGCTCACCGTGCCTAATTAATTCTGCCTCACGGCCGGTGCGGTAAGACTTACTCAGTGAGAGAACATAAATTGCTTCCAAAAGGTTCGTTTTTCCCTGCGCATTGTCCCCCACAAAGATATTCAGGCCTGAACCCAACTCCAGCGCCTGCTGCTCGTAATTTCTAAAGTTGAAGAGGTTCAGTCTTTTGATGTACATTAGGGTTCACGACCGACAATGAATTTTGTTTGCCCGGCAAGTTCAACAATATCGCCGGGTTTTATTTTCGCCGCCCGGCGTTTTTCCACCTCTCCGTTCACGAAAACTGCTCCGCTTTGAATTAAAAACTTCCCTTCCCCGCCAGAAGCCACCACATTAGCCCATTTCAGCAATTGATCAAGCTGAATGGTGTCTGTTTTGATTTTAATTTCCTCCATCGTTCCGCCTCTCAGATTCTGACAGGCATGAGAATGTAGAGATGGTCCTCGCTGTCCTCAGGTTTAATGAGGGCCTGCCGAGATCCTTCGAATCTAAACTCCACTTGTTCTCCTGCCATTGTTTTTAGCATATCCAAAATGAATTTCGGTGAATAGGCCGCCTTTTCATTCTTACCGCGCTGTTCAACGTTGTATTGTTCTTGGGCTTTGCCTAAACGAGATGTGGTGCCGATCTCCAGCACCCCGTCCGTGACTTGAATGATCACGGGCACTTTTTCTACGCGTGTAAATAGGGATGCACGCTCCAAAGCTTCAATGAACTGCCGCCGCTTGATGATTACGGACGTTTCCTGTTCCGTAAACAAAACGGCGCGGTAATTGGGAAACTTACCATCAATGAGACGGGTGGTAAAAATTGTGCTGTCAAATTCAAAGGCCAACTGATTATCGCCATAAAAAACTTGTACCACTTCTTCTGTTAGGGGCAGGCAGCGGTTTAATTCCAGCAAGTTGGCCTTGGGGACAATGAATTGACGGTTTTGTACCTGTGCTTCCCCGCTGGCCGCCTTGGCATACGCCAGGCGGTTAGAATCTGTAGCAATAAATTGAAATCCCTCTTCCCCGATTTCAACCAAGACCCCCGAGAAAATGGGCTGGTGATCGTCAGTAGAGGTTGCAAA
>JAAZIE010000180.1 GCA_012510305.1 Bacillota bacterium
CAAAGAGCTGGTTGCCCAGGGCTATATTGTCCGGCGCCGCGGTGTTGGCACATTCGTTCATCACAAACCGCTGATATCAAACAATCTTTCCATCAATAGCAGCGTTACCGAGATGATCGCCTCCCTGGGGATGAAGCCCGGTTGTTCTGAAGTGGAAACTTCTGTTGAGATGGCCGGTGAAAGGGTTATCGGCGACCTGGGCCTCAAACCGGGCAGCGAGGTGGTCGTTGTAAAAAGGGTGCGGACTGCCAATGGAGAACCGGTCAGCTACTCAATTGACAATATTCCTCCTGCAATACTGTCCCGGGGAAGGGATTCGCTATCAGAAGAACGTTTGCGGGCGTTGCTTAGCGAAGACGGGGCTTCTCTTTACAACATATTCAGAAAGCACCTGGCGATCAGGATCGACCATGCGCTGGCCGAGATAAAGCCGGTCAAGGTTGATCAACTGCTGATGAAAAAACTGAAGGTTAAACCCGATGATGTCTTATTGCGGATTCGCCAAATTGATTATACCGCCAAGGGCTTGCCGGTCATGGTTTCTACAGAATACCATGAGTCAGATATATCAACACACTATGTTTACAGAAAAAGCTGAACTACGAGTATTGGCCAAAGGAGCGAGGTGTGAATATGAAAAATATAGAGTTGCGCGGGAGCAAGCTGGCTTTTATTGATCAAAACATGCTGCCCCATGAGCTGATCTATGTTGAAACCGATGACTACAAAGTGGTGGCAGAAAATATTAAGAGTTTGAGCATTCGCGGGGCTCCAGCCATCGGGGTTGCCGGTGCCTACGCCGTTGCCATAGCGGTATTAAATTCGGCTCAAACCGATCTTCAACTTTTCAAAAAGGAATTTTACGATATCTGCGATTATATCGAAGTGGTCAGGCCTACCGCGGTAAACCTTTCGTGGGCGGTTGAAAAGATTCGTGCGCAAGTTGATCGCGCCGGGGTGGCATCGGTGCAGGAGTTAAAAGATGTTGTTCTGGAGGAAGCCCACCGTATTTATCAGGGGTCGATCGATGAGAGCAGGCAAATCGGTTTGTACGGCTCTGAGCTGGTGCAGGAGGGGTCGCGCATCTTGACAAACTGCAATGATGGGATGCTCTGTGCCGTGGAATACGGCACGGCTGCCGCCGCCTGGTATGTAGCCAAGGAGCAGGGCAAGAACGTTGAGGTGATCGCTTGTGAAACCCGGCCGCTGATGCAGGGCGCGCGGTTAACTGCCTGGGAATGTTTGCAGAACAAAATACCGGTCACAGTTTGTACCGATTCGATGGCCGGCTACGTTACGGCAAACAAGATGGCCGATATGGTTATGCTGGGCGCCGATCGCATCGCTACAAATGGGGATACTGCAAATAAAATAGGAACCTATATGCTGGCCCGGCTTGCCCATGCCCATAACCTGCCATTTTACGTGGTGGCGCCCACGTCTACGATAGATTTGTCAATTGATCATGGCGACGATATCGCTATTGAGCAGCGCAGCCCTTCAGAAGTGACTTGCTGTGGAGGTAAAAAAATGGCGCCGGAGGGGGTTAACGTGTTAAACCCCGCCTTCGATATTACGCCGGGCACCTTGATCGACGCAATTATTACGGAAAAGGGTATTGTGCGGGCCCCTTTCGAACCTGGGAAAATCGCCGAACATTGCAATGGTTGAAAAGATGCCTTTTACTTTGCACCGGGGGAGGGAAGTTTATGGAATGATCGCCTTCGAAAGGTCACGGGGTCATCAGCATGAAACGGTACTGCAAGCGCATTTAACAAAATAAGGGGGGATTACCCTAATGGCTAAAAAAAGTATGGTTGCTTTGCTGATTCTGTTAATGTTCGGTCTCCTGGTTGCCGGTTGCGCCAAGGATACCGGGGGTGATAACGGTGAGGCAGATCCGATCCGTGTTGCTTTGGTGGTTAACGGTACTTTGGGGGATCTCGGTTTTTTTGATTCGGCAAATAGCGGAGTTGTCAAGGCCGGTAAGGATTTCGGTTTAGAGGTTAAGACTATTGAAGCTTCGTATGACACCAACAAGTGGGAGCCGGCTTTTGAAGACGCAGCCAATGGGCCTTACGATGTGATCATCGCCGGCACCTTCGACATGAAGGAAATTATGGAGAATGTGGCACCGCAGTTTCCGGACAAGCAGTTTATTCTCTTCGATGTAGAGGCGGATTTCACAAAGCCGGATCTGGATAATATATACGGCATCGTATACAAGTATAACGAAGTCGGTTACCTTGCCGGTGCTCTTGCATCAGAGATAACGGTTTCGGATATGCCTAAAGCCAACGATAAAAAAGTGGTCGGCTTCGTCGGCGGTATGGATGTTCCCGTAATCCAAAATTTCCTGGTCGGTTATGAAAAAGGGGTCAAGGACAGCGGCCTCGATATAGAGTTGCTCACTGCTTTTGCCGGTGATTTCAACGATCCGGTAAAGGGTAAACAGCTTACGGAGCAGATGATCGATAACGGCGCCGATGTGGTCTGGGCGGTCGCCGGTGCCTCCGGGCTTGGTGTTTTTGAGGCAGCCCTGGAAAAGAACGTCTACGCCATCGCGGTAAATGAAAACCAGGTCGAAGCGCTGTTGCCCAATGATGAAGGTTACGCGGAGACTATTGCCGGGGCGGCGTTGGCCAATGTGGGGCATTCCCTTTATGTTGCCCTGGAAAGCTATGTGAACGGGACCATGGAGAGCGGTCAAAATGTATTTTACGGTTTAACCGAGGGTGTGGTTGAGCTTGAGGACAGCGAATACTACAAAAGCATAGTTCCCGAGAGTATCCGTAAAAAACTGGAAGAAATTATCAAGGATGTCTCTGAAGGCAAGGTGGATGTTCCATCGGTCAGTTCTTAAAGAGCACTGTAGAAGGGTTTCCTTTAAAGGGAACCCTTCTACAAAATAAAGGCAGGTATCTTCAGCAATGGGCGGTATTGACAACAATCAAGCAATTGCAGATAGCAATACAGAGAGCAATTTGTCCCCATTGGCTTTAAGGCTTACCGGTATATCCAAAGCGTACGGCAAGGTGCAGGCAAATAGCGGCATCGATTTGGATATACGCAAAAACGAGGTTCACGCCATTGTCGGGGAAAATGGCGCCGGTAAAAGCACGTTGATGAAAATCATTTACGGCATCGAGGAGCCCGATAGCGGTTCAATAGAAATTTGGGGCAAGCCCCGCCGCATCCGTACACCGATGGATGCAATCCGGTTGGGTGTAGGCATGGTGTTTCAACACTTTACATTGGCTCCTCATCTGACCGTGGCGGAAAATATTGTGTTGGGGTCTGAACCCCACCGCCTGGGCTGGTTGCGTGAGAAAAATATTACGAAACTGGTTGAAAACCTGTTGTCTTCTTTTGGGCTTAAGGTTTCCCCCCATGCTTTGGCGATGAATTTATCGGTGAGCCAGCAACAGCGGATCGAGATATTAAAAACCATATACCGCCGGGCCAAGCTTATTATTTTTGATGAGCCCACGGCTGTGCTGACCCCTCAACAAATTGAAAGCCTCTTCGATATTATTCGCAAGTTGTCTTCCGGAGGGCATACCATTATCTTTATTTCCCATAAGCTGATGGAAGTAAAGGCAATTGCCGATCGGATCACCGTTCTTCGGCAGGGGAAAAAGATTGCGACAGTTGATGCCGGCAGCGTTACTCCGGGGGATATAGCCAACCTGATGGTGGGCCGCTCGGTTATCTCCAAAAGGGACAGGGTTGCAGCGCAACCCAAACAAAGTGTTTGCCGGATAAAGAACCTTACGGTGCTTTCGGATGCCAATACTGAAGCGGTAAAAGATCTGTCGCTGAACCTTTACGGCGGAGAAATCCTGGGGCTGGCGGGGGTGGAAGGCAACGGGCAAAGCCAGCTGATCGAAAGTTTAAGCGGCCTTCGCCCGGTGCAAAGCGGTCAGATTTGCCTGAACGGTGTAGATATTACAAACTACTCGGTGATACAAAGGCGCAAGGCCGGTATGGCTTTTATCCCTCCCGACAGAAGGGTGGCCGGAGCGGCGGAGCAGGCGAAGATTTCAGAAGTGATCCTGGCTGATCGCATGAGCGATTATCCGTACAAAGGCAGGATGTTTTTGAAGCAAGCGCAAATTCATAAAAAGGCCGGGGAACTGGTCGAAGAATACAGCATCAAGACAGACGGCGTCGATACTATCGTAGAAAATCTTTCGGGGGGCAATGTGCAAAAGGTGGTCCTGGCCAGGGAGATATCCTGTTCTCCCAAGCTGCTTATAGCGGCCGAGCCCACACGCGGTATTGATATTGCTGCAGCAGATTTTGCGCACGGACAATTAATGGAAACCGTGGGAAAGGGATTGGCTGTGCTGCTGCTAACCTCCGATCTGGACGAATTAATTGAGCTTTCCCACCGAATTGCGGTTATTTATAAGGGGCAAATAGTAGCCATAGAGGTAAACCGCAAGGATCTTGATGTAAAGCTGATCGGCAGATATATGATGGGCGTTGAGCGTCAGGACGAAAGACTGCTGAGCATGCAACTGGAACAATAAAAGGTCTTTTCAATGGAGTGATTACTGCTGATTAGGCTAATAAGGAAAGCAAAAAATTTAAAAATAAATAACATGGCTGACGGTGTGATCAAGCTGCTGATCGCTGTTTTGCTGGGTTTTCTCATCGTTTATC
>JAAZIE010000181.1 GCA_012510305.1 Bacillota bacterium
ATCCGCACCGGCCGCTTCGCGGATCTTCTTAAAGGAACGGCGCACGGCGGGCTCGTCTTCAAGATTCAGCTGGATCAGGCCCTTGCCGGTTTTGTGGGCGATCTCGGCCGAGCACGCTTTCAGTACCACGGGGAAGCCCAGGCGGCGGGCCTCTGCGGCCGCTTCACCCTCAGAGCGGGCCAGCCCCTCCGCGCTGATGGGGATACCGTACGCGGCGAGCACTCTTTTGGAGGAATATTCATCCAGGGCCGCAGCCCCCTCTTCCACCGCCGCAGCAATTAGCTGCACCGCCTCGCCGGCGGGGGGCGGCAGCGCCGGCGCCTCCCGGGCGGCCCGCTGCTGAACCAGCCAGTACTGCCAAAGCGTAACCATGGCCCGGGCGGCCTTCTCCGGGGCATCGTAAACCGGGATATCGTGAGCCCGGTATGCTACGTTGTAATCATCGTCGTCACCGAGAAAAGAAGAAACCAGGAAAGGCAAACCGTGCTTTTTGGGGAGCGATACGGCGGGGCCGAGATCTTCGCGGAACATCTCCAGAAACTCTTCGCGCGACATCTTGAAAATATCCTCGGCATGGACAAAGATCGCCTCCATGAAGCCGGTGCCCATGGCCCCGTGCAGAACGATCCCGTCCACCTCGCCGCTCTTCATGACCAGCTCGGGGATGGTGACGCTGATCGCCTCGGCATTGAGGAAGAAGGTTAGATCGACGGGATTGGCACAGGCGCCCTGATCCGGTATCAGCGGGCGGATCTTTTCTTGAAGCTGCCTGGAGAAAAGCGGCACCTCCAGCCCCCCGGCGTTGCAGGTATCGGACATCGCCGTGCCCGGCCCGCCCGAGTTGGTGATCACGCCGATTCGCTTCCCCCGCAGCGGCGGCTGCGTCGCCAGGGCCCAGCCCATTCCGTAAAGTTCTTCGACAGACTGGACCCGGATGATCCCGGCCTGTTCAAAGAGCCCGTCGTAAAGATGATCCGGACCGGCCATGGCCCCGGTATGGCTGGAGCCGGCGCGCGCCCCGGCGGCGGTGCCGCCGACGTACTGGGCCAAAACGGGCTTGTGGGGCGTAACACGGCGGGCGATCTCCAGAAAGCGGGCCGGATCCTGCAGCCCCTCGATATAGAGGGAGATCGCCTTGATCTGCTCGTCTTCTCCCAGGTAATCGAGGGCCACGTTGATATCGATGTCAGCCTCGTTGCCCAGGCTGATCGCCTTGCTGAAGCGGATTCCCCTTTTCTCCAGCAGGGGCAGGGTCTGGGTGACATAGGTGCCGCTCTGGGAAGCCATCCCCAGCAGCCCCGGCGGCCCTTCCAGCGGCATCACGGTAATATTCAGGGAGATGGCGCTGTTGACCAGGCCGATGCAGTTGGGCCCGAGGAAACGGATCCCGTGACGCCGGGCGGTCTCTTTAAGCTCCTTTTCCAGGGCAAGGCCCGCGCTGCCGGTCTCCCGGAAGCCGGCGGTGATCACCACCGCCCTTTTGGTCCCGATCTTGCCGAAATCGTCCAGCAGCCCGATCACCTGGTCCGTCGGCACGACGAAGATGGCCAGATCGGGCGTCTCGGGAAGATCAAGAACCGAGGGGTAAGCCTTATGCCCCAGCACTTCCCGGTCAACGGGGTGGACGGGAAAGAATTTACCGCCGTAGCCGTCCTTGAGAATACTGAGCGCCTGGATCGTTCCCATTTTCGTAGGATTATTCCCCGCGCCCACCGTAGCGATGGAGCGGGGATTCATTAAAAATTCAAGCGGGTTCTCCTTCATTGTACAGCCTCCTGTCTTCTAAACACGCTTGGAACATTCATGAGGATAATATGCGTATTAATATAATGTAGAATAAAAATTAACAATTGTCTGCATTATATTAAATTTCAAGTTAAACTTGCAAAACCCTTCTTCAAACTCACAGTTCGGTGAAATCATTTTGCCGGTAACAAATGCCGGCGAAAGGCTCAGTCTTTTTCGGGCGGCTTGATCAGCCGGCGGGCCCGGTAGACCACGGCGCCGCCATAGCGATGGTGCAGGCGATCGCGAACTCTTTGCAGCTCTTCTTCCCTTTTGTCGCCGTAAGCGCTGTTCAGTATGGACAGCTGCTCTTCGGACTGCAGCCCGGAAACACGCAGCCCGATGAGCCGCCAGGGCGGGGAGCCCTTATGTGCGGCAAAAAGTGCGGCGGCAGTCCGGTAGATCTTCAAGTCGCTATCGGTGGGCGCGGGAAGAGTCTGATCGCGGGTGATGGTGCTGAAATCGGCATAGCGCACCTTCAAGCCTACCGTGCGCGCCCGCAAACCGCCGGCCCGGAGGCGGTAGCCCAGGTTTTCCGCCTGGGAAATGAGCACGGCCCGGATAACCTCTTCGTCGGCGAGATCAGCGGCAAAGGTCTTCTCTTCGGAGAGCGATTTGGCCTCGCGGGCCGGTTCCAGGGGGCGATCGTCCACCCCACGGGCATGGCGGTGCAGCGCCAGGGCGCTTTTCCCAAAATATTTTTGCAGCAGATCAAAAGGAGCAGCCGCCAGCTGCCCGATAGTGGTGATGCCGACGCGGTTTAATTTTTGCACCGAAGCCGGGCCCAGGCCGGGCAGATATTTTAGAGAAAGAGGCCAGAGCAGCTCCTCCACCTCCGCGGGCCAGAGCGACCCGATCCGGTCGGGCTTGGCCAGTTCAGAGGCGATCTTGGAAAGCAGCTTGTTCACCGATACGCCGATGGTCACCGAGAGCTCCAGCTCTTCGCGCACTGCCCGGTGTATCTCTGCGGCTGTGGACAGCCCTTCGCCGGCGGGGAGGGCAAGATAGGCTTCGTCGATGGAGACGATCTCGATCTCCGGGGTAAAGCGGCCGTAGATCGAGAAAACCTGCTCGGAAACGCGGCGGTAGCGGGCCCTGTCGCAGGGTAAAAAGATCGCTTCGGGGCAGAGCTGCCGGGCTCGCTCCACGGGCATGGCCGAACGAACGCCAAATTCACGCGCCTCGTACGAACAGGTGGAGACCACCCCCCGCCCGGAAGAGCCCCCCACAACTACCGGTTTTTTACGGTACTCGGGGCGGTCTCTCTGCTCCACCGAGGCATAGAAAGCATCGAGATCGCAGAGCAGGATCTCCGGATCATTGCTTTTGCGCATTTTGTCAGCTCCCACCTGCAGGATCACCTCCCGGTAACCGGAATCTGTTAGTTGTTCTTCTTCTCTCCGGCGGCTCATCCCTGCGTTCAACATAATGTAAAGAATAAAGGCTTTCTTGAACTTATAGAGAATAGTCTTCCATTATAATATCATTTTAGCGACTTATGCCGCACATTTCTAAAAGGAGGCAGCGCCATGATTCTATTTCAACCGGTTCAGGTTGGCAGCCTGAACTTAAAAAATCGCATCGTTATGCCGGCCCTGCATCACAACTATTCACCCGATGGCCTGATCAATGAAAAGCTGATCCGCTACTACGAAACCAGGAGCCGCGGCGGAGCCGGCTTGATCATCGTGGGCGGCTGCAGCATCGATCTCTCCGGCGGGGGACCGCTCATGATCGGCCTGCATGATGACAAATATATCCCCGGGCTGCAGCGGTTAACCGCTGCGGTCAAGAAGTCCGGGGCGCACATTGCCGCCCAGCTTTACCAGGCCGGGCGCTATGCTCACCGGGCTTTTACCGAAGAGGAACCGCTGGCTCCTTCGGCGATCGCCTCGCGCCTGACCCGGGAAAAACCGCGCGAGATGACCCCATCCGACATTGAAAAGGTCATCGAAAGCTTCGCCGCGGCGGCGCTGCGCGCTAAAAATGCCGGCTTTGACGCAGTGGAGATAATCGCCAGCGCCGGCTACCTCATCTGCCAGTTTTTATCTCCGCTGACCAACCTGAGAGAAGACGATTACGGCGGCTCCTTTGAAAACCGGTGCCGCTTCGGCCTGGAGGTGGTCCGGCGGACCAGGGAACGCGTCGGCGGCGCCTTCACCCTTTTGGTCAGGTTATCCGGCCATGACTTTATGCCCGGCGGCAACACCAACCAGGAGGCGGCCCGCTTTGCCGCGCTGCTGGAGGAAGCCGGCGCCGACGGGTTCAACGTCACCGGGGGCTGGCACGAATCGCGCATCCCCCAGATCACCGGGCACCTGCCCCGCGGGGGCTATGCCTACCTGGCCCGGGGGATCAAAGAAGCGGTGGGCGTTCCCGTCATCGCCGGCAACCGGATCAACGACCCCGCTGTGGCGGAGCAGATCCTTGTTGACGGCTGCGCCGACCTGGTGAGCATGGGCCGCGCCCTCATCGCCGACCCCGATCTGCCCATCAAGAGCAGCAGCGGTAAAGGTCACCTGCGCCGCTGCATCGCCTGCAACCAGGGCTGCCTCGATGCAGTCTTCAGCCTGAAAGAAGTTTTTTGCACGGTCAACCCCCACGCCGGGCAGGAAAGCAGGATCGAGATCTCCCCGGCGGCAAATCCGAAGAAGGTTTTGGTTGTCGGCGGCGGGCCGGCCGGCCTGGAGGCGGCTCTGACGGCGGCCCGCCGCGGTCACCGGGTCACGCTCTGGGAAAAGAAGGTGCGCCCCGGCGGACAGCTTCATTTTGCCGCCCGCCCCCCCGGTAAAAGCGAATTTATCACCCTGCTCCATTATTACGAGCGCGCACTGGCCGCGGCGGGCGTGGAGATGACCCTTAACCGCGAAGCCACGGCTGAAAATATTGTCGAATTTGATGCCGATACCGTGATCATCGCCACCGGAGCCCGCCCCGCCCCGCCCCCGTTCCCCGTGGACGAAGCGGCGGCGGAGAAGGTGGTTTACGCCTTCGATATTCTGGAAGGGACGGCCGTTCCGGGACAACAGGTTGTGGTGGCGGGCGGAGGTTCGGTGGGCTGCGAGACCGCCCTGACCATCGCCTCCATGGGCACCATCGGCGCGGAGGCGCTTAAATTTTTGATGGAGCACGGCGCCGAACCGCCGGAAACCCTGCAGCGCTTGCTGAACTGCGGCACCCGCACAGTAACCATGGTGGAGCTGCTGGAGGGAATCGGACGCGATTTTGGCATCACCACCCGCTGGATCGTGCGCGAAAACCTGAAGCGCCTCGGTGTGCGGGTGCTGACAAAAACAAAAATCTGCGCTGTTAAAAGCGACGGCGTCGTTGTCGAAAGAGAAAGTGACGAAAAGGAGAGTGCGCCCGAAACCGTCCTGATCCCCGCCGATACCGTGGTTGTGGCGGTGGGGGCGAAACCGGCCGGTGAACTTTATGAGGAGCTCAGCGGCAGGGTCCCTTCGCTTTACCGCATCGGTGACGCAGCCAACCCGCGCAAGCTGCCCGAAGCCATCCGCGAAGGCTTTACCGTAGGCCGGGAACTGGAGTAAACAAAAGGCCGCCGGAAGACGGCCGCCTAGGTCAGGTAAATATTGATCGAGAAGATGCCGTCTTCCCATTTTTTCTCTGTTTTGAGGCCCAGTTTCTCGATGAGGTGAAGTATCGATTGGTTGCCGGGCATCACGTTTGCCTGCAGGATATGCAAGCCCTGCTTTTGAGCCACGTAGACAAGGTATGAAAGCAGCTCAAAACCGATCCCCCTCCGCTGGAAATCATCACGGACGACGATGGAAGCCTCCGCCGACAGCGTGCCTTCATCGGTCCTGTACTGGGCTACGCCGGTAATGACCTCGTGACCGAGGTATTTCTTGATGGCAAGAATGATCATCTCCCGGGTATAGTCGATCACCACAAACTGTTTTTGCAGCTCTTCGTGGGGCATATGCCGCCTGATCGTGAGAAACCGCTGGTAGAGGCTTTTATCCGAAAGAGAGTAAAAGAAATCTTTCAGGAAGGTCTCATCGCTAATTTTCACCGGCCTTAAAAAAAGGCCGAGCCCCGACTTGGTGGTGCGGTGTGCTTCCAGGTGCTCGGGATATTCCCCTTTTTTACCGGGGATAAAGGCCTGGTCTTTATAGATCAGCGCCAGCTCCTTCGCTTCCTCGATGAGCCGGGGACGAAACCGGGGGTGAGCGATGGCGATGAGAGCCATGGCCCGCTCCCGTATATTTTTACCATGCAGGTAGGCCTGGCCGTACTCGGTTACAACATACTGAATATCCCCGCGCGTCAGGGTAACCCCCGCCCCTTCCTGCAGCAGGGGAACGATGCGGGAGGTGGAGCCGTCGCGGGAGGTGGACTGCAGGGCGAGGATGGTTTTGCCCCCCGGAGCCATCGCCGCGCCGCGGATAAAACCGGCCTGTCCGCCGATACCGCTGTAAAAAAGGGTGCCGATCGATTCGGCGGTGGCCTGCCCGGTAAGATCAACCTCCAGGGCGCTGTTGATCGCCACCATATTTTCATGCTTGGCGATGAGCAGGGGATTGTTGGTGTAGTCGATCTCTTTAAGTTCAATCTTCGGGTGGTTGTCAATAAGGCGGTAGCTGGAGCGCGAACCCATGCAATACGAAGCGATCGTTTTCCCCCGGTTGATCGTCTTGCAGCTGTTGTCCACGACGCCGCGATCCATCAGCTCCAGCAGGCCGTCACCCAAGAGATCGGTATGAATGCCCAAGTGTTTCTTGTCCTGCAGCGAATCGAGGACAGCGTTGGGCACGCTGCCGTAACCGACCTGAATGGTATCTCCGTCTTCGATGATCCGGGAAACGTAAGTCCCTATTTTGGAGGCGATCTCCTGATCCACCCGGCCCGGAGAATACTCCAACAGCGGTTCATCATAAGGGACCAGGTAATCGATCTCATCGATATGGACAAAGCTGTCGCCGTGCACGCCGGGCATATTCTTGTTCACCTGGGCTACAATCAAAGCGGCGTTTTCCAGGGCCGCCTTGACAATATCGACGCTGATCCCCAGGCTGAGATAGCCGCGACTATCGGGCGGGGAGGTTTGAATCAAGGCCACATCCACGGGGACCTGCCTGCGGCGAAAAAGTGAGGGTAAATCGCAGAGAAAGATGGGAGTGTAATCGGCCTTGCCCCGGTTAACCGCCTCGCGGGTGTGATGGCTGATAAAGAAGGAGTTGTGCCGGAAATTATGCTTTAATTTTTCATCGGTGTAAGGGGCTACCCCCAGGGTCCACACCTGCAGAACCTCGGCATCAAAGAACGCTTTTGGGTGAGCTTCAACGTAAGCGACCAGGCGGCTCACCAGGTACTGCGGTTCACCGCAGCCGGTAGAGATAAAAATCCGATCGCCGGCATGAATATTATCGAAGATACTGTCGGTAGGAGAAAATTTTCCGGGATGCTGTTTTTGCCACCGCTTGAGCATACGATCGCCTCTCGTTCCAGTTTAGTGATTTCGCTACAGCTATTGGCCGGCTACTGTACCGCATCTACCCACATTTTACTTCGCTGCCTGCCTTCAAATACCTGCCGCCGGTTCGCCGACGGCAATTCGATTGATCGCTCAAACCGCTGCTTCGGTGGCTTCTCGTCAGGAATTTGCAGAAAGGCAGGAAAATAGACAAAGAAAGGAGAAAGGGTATGCGTAGCCGCGACCAAAAGAGCTCAAAAAGCACAGTAGGAGTGATCGTGATGAAGCTATTTCTTGATACGGCAAACGTAGAGGAGATCCGCCAGGCGGCCGCCTGGGGCGTGATCGAAGGCGTCACCACCAACCCTTCGCTGGCAGCACGAGAGAATGAAGAATTTTCGGTAATCCTGCCGCGGATCTGCGACCTGGTTAACGGCCCCATCAGCGCAGAAGTAATCGCCCTGGACCATGAGGGGATGATTGCAGAAGCCCGCCAACTGTCAAAAATCCACGCAAACGTGAACATAAAGATCCCGATAACCCCGGAAGGGATGCAGGCGGTGAAAGTGCTGGCCAAGGAAGGGATCAAAACAAACGTCACCCTGGTCTTCTCCGCCAACCAGGCCCTGCTGGCCGCGCGGGCCGGGGCCGGCTATGTCAGTCCCTTCATCGGGCGTCTTGATGATATCGGTCACGACGGTGTGGCCCTGGTGGAAGAGATCGTCACCCTCTTTAACATTCACGGCCTCGCTACCGAGGTGATCGCCGCAAGCATCCGCCACACTGCACACGTCCCCCAGGTGGCCCTGGCCGGCGCTCATATCGCCACCGTTCCTTTCAAGGTGCTCAAGCAGATGTTCAACCATCCCCTCACCGAAAGCGGTATCGAGCGCTTTCTGGCAGACTGGGAAAAAGCGGTTAAGAAATAGCTGTTCAAACCGGTCGCGGAACCGGTTTTATCCTAAGCCAACAGTGAAGGGGCTGTCCAAATGGGCAGCCCCTTATTTGATCAGGCTTGAACGGGCCAAAGGCACCGCCTCACGGTATCGGGGTCATTTATCCGGGGGCTCAAAACGGAGAACCCGGGCGGGCAGAGCGAGCTCAACCCCCTCGTCCTCCAGGATCTCCTTGATTTTGAAGTTGATCGCCTCTTTAACCGCGAGGTACTCGCCGTAAACTGTGGTTCCGGTAAAAAAGTACAGCGTAATCTCCAGGCTGCTCTCGCCAAAATTCTCCCAGTGAACCAGGATGGTCCCGGGATGAACCGCGGGATCTGCGCGCAGCATCTCCCGCATTCTGCGGATAGATCGTTCCAGCTTCTCGCGGGGGGTGGAAAGAGCCACCTTTAAACTAAAATAAACCCGCCTCTTCCCCATGCGGCTCCAGTTGGTCACCGCTTCGTCAGCCAGGACTGCGTTGGGCACCGTCACCAGCGCCTGGGCAAAAGTCCTGATCTTGGTGCTGCGAAAGGAAACCTGCTCCACCGTTCCCTCCACCCCCGGCGCGGCGATCCAGTCCCCCACCGAAAAGGGCTTGTCGGCGATGATGACGATGCCGGCAAAGATATTGGACAGGGCACCCTTGGCCGCCAGCGCCACCGCCAGCCCGCCCAGGCCCAGGCCGGCGATGAGACCGTTGATGTCATAGCCCAGCTGCTGGATAATGATGATCACCGCCAGGGCGACGACAACGGCCTTGATCGCCTTGATCAAAAAATCAGTAAGCAGCAAATCAAAGCCCATACGCCTGCCCATCGACCTGATTAACCGGCTTTCCGCCAGGTTGTAAAGGATCCAGGCTACAATAATAATCAGGATTATGCGAAATAATACGGTGAGGTGAGACTGCCAGGGCAGCGGTAAAGGCAAGATCGATAGAGCGATATATAGCCCCAGAAACAAGATGAAGCTCTTCAGCGGGCTCTCCAGCGCCATATAGAAATCGGTATCGATCCCCGTTTTTGAAGGGGCGGCGAACCTTGATATGAGACCGAAGATAAGGCGGGTCAAGGCGCCCCGGAGGAACAGGAAGAGCAAAAATATGAGCAAAGCCGCCGCCGGCCGGAGCAGGCCTGCTTCAGTGAAAGCGGTCCATGTTTCAACGTAGCTCATCGCGTCAAACCCCCAAAAGATTTTCCCTGCTTCTCTATATGATAACACCGGCAGATAAATTTGTCCCCTCTCCGCTCTCCCCCTCGCAGCCCTGTCCAGTTTAAAAGGCCGCAACCGGCGCCCTGCTGTGCCAAAAGCAACAGCCTGCTCTCGCGAGCAGGCTGCTGCTTCTGCGCGGATGATCTCCGCAAAAACTGTGCGCATACCTGTGGTGTCGGGGATGGGACTCGAACCCACACGGTGTACACCACACGCCCCTCAAACGTGCGCGTCTGCCTGTTCCGCCACCCCGACATGATGATCGGCTTTCACCTGAATTATAAGATTTTTATCGTTCGCTGTCAAGAATAGCAGGGTTTCTGCCGGCGGAAAGCAAGGGCGGCACCCCTTTCATTTCTTTAAATCAGGGCAATCGTTTAATTTTACAAACAGAGAAGGGATTTGATTGATAATATTGAATATAAATAATAGTGTTATCTTGCCTGAATCATCACACAAGGAGGCTGACCAATGGAGCGAACCTGGCTCAAGCACTACGATCCCGGAGTCCCCCACGAGGTGGAGATCCCGGAAAAAGCCCTGCCGGAAATATTCGAGGAAACGGTAAACAAATTCCCCGAGCATACGCACCTCAAATTTATGAGAGGATCTTTAACCTACCGGGAAATCAGTGCCCTGGCCGACAATTTTGCCGCCGTCCTGGCCAAGCTTGGCCTCAAAAAAGGCTCGCGAGTAGCTTTGAATTTGCCCAACTGCCCGCAATTTGTCTTCTGTTACCTCGGTGCACTGAAGGCGGGTTGCGTGGTTATCCCCTGCAATCCCATCTATACGGAAAGAGAGCTGGAGCACCAGCTAAATGACAGCGCCGCCGAGCTGATGGTAACATTAAGCCGGTTTTATCCGACAATCCGGAAAATTAAAGAGAAGACCAGGCTGCGCACGATCATCTCTACCAATATCAAAGAGTACTTTCCCGGGTGGCTGAAAATACTCTATACCCTGGCCATGGAGAAAAAAAGCGGCGACCGGGTAACAATTGGCGACGGTGATCACCGCTTGCCCGGCCTCCTGAAAGAGTCCGCCGGCGCCCCCGTGCCCGAGATCAAGGTGGACCCCGGCTTACCGGCCTGCATCATGTATACCGGCGGAACCACCGGACTGCCCAAGGGCGCCGTTCTGTCCCACAGAAATTTGGTGGCCAATGCGGTGACCATTTTTAGCTGGATGCCTGACGCTGAAGAGGGCAAGGAGATCGGCCTGGCCCTGCTGCCCTTCTTTCACAGCTTTGGCCTGAGCACATGCCTCAATCTTTCCCTGGCCTATTGCGGCACCATGCTGCTCATACCGCAGTTTGATGTGAAGATGCTGCTGGGCAATATCCATAGAAATAAGCCCACCCTTTTCCCCGGCGTCCCCACCATGTATATTGCAATTATGAACCATCCCCAGGTAAAAAAATACGATCTTACCTCTCTGCGCACCTGCATCAGCGGCGCAGCCTCGCTGCCGCTGGAAGTTCAGAAGAAATTTCAGGAGATAACAGGATGCCGCCTGCTGGAGGGATACGGTCTCAGTGAAACCTCGCCGGTTACCCATATCAACCCCATCTATGGAAAAAGAAAAAACGGCAGTATCGGTATACCCATCCCCGGCACCCTGGCAAAAATCATGGATATGAACGATCCCGATCTGGAGATGAAAACCGGTGAACTGGGACAGCTGGCCATAAAAGGACCCCAGGTAATGCAGGGTTACCTGAACCAGCCGGAGGAGACGGCAAAAGTGCTGCGTGACGGCTGGCTGTTGACGGGAGATCTGGCCAGAATGGACGAAGACGGGTTTTTCTATATCGTGGATCGCCAAAAAGAGATGATCATCTCCGGCGGTTATAACATTTATCCGCGCGAGGTGGAAGAAGTGCTTTATGCGCACGAAAAGATCCTGGAAGCCGCGGTGGTGGGGCTGCCCGATCCCTACCGGGGCGAGATCGTTAAGGCTTACCTCGTGCTAAGAGAAGGCGAGACCATGACCGAGGAAGAGGTCATTAACTACTGCGAGCAAAATTTGGCCCGGTACAAGGTTCCGCGCCAGGCAGAATTCAAGGAGGATCTGCCTAAAAGCCTGGTCGGCAAGGTCTTGAAACGGCTGCTGCTGAAGGAAGAGCTGTCCAATCAGGAAAGCCATGATTCCGTGGGCTAGCCTTTTTGCCGGGTAACAGAGTGCAGTCTTTTTAAGGGAGGTGAGAGCGGAGGGGATACCAGGAGTCAATGCGATAACCTGCAACAAAAATAATTTAATGGGGAGGAAAGTAAAAATGGCTTTGGCAGATGTACTGGCCAATATTAAAAAAAGAGTTGAAGATGAGGCGGATCCCGCCAAGCTGGCGGGCCTGGATGCGGTGTTCCAGTTTGATGTTACCGGTGATGATTCCGGTGTCTTCCACGCAAAAGTAGCGGATGAAAAGGCTGAAATCGTAGAGGCGGCCCACGACAACCCCAACGTTACCATCACCATGGATGTCGATGATCTGGCCAAGTTGGTTGCCGGTGAACTCAATGCCACCTCGGCCTTCATGGCGGGCAAGTTGAAGATCAAGGGTGATATGTCCCTGGCGATGAAGTTACAGTCAATTATTGGGTAGCTTTGCACAGCTCCAACCCCGGTTGCGGGGCACCTTCCCGCAGCCGGGGTTAAAATAGCGAGTCATTATTGCAAACAGGAGGTTTGCTATGGATTTTAAATTTACCGAAGAACAAGAGATGTTCCAGCAAAGCCTGCGGGAACTGCTGGAGAAAGAATTTGCTCCCATTGTCGATGAGCGCGATCCCAAAGGGCCCCTGACCCGGGAAGAAGGGATCGATGTAATGAAGAAATTAAAACGGGTCGGCGTGGGACTCGACCCGGAGAGCATCGAGGATCTGCTGGACCCGGTTTTATTCGGCATTATTGCAGAGGAGTTTGGACGGGTCTGGCCCAGCCTGCTGCCCCTTTTCGGCATGGGAGCAATCCCGGCAATTTTTGCCCCATCGGCTTCGGAAGATACCCGCAAAAGGCTGGTTCCCAGGCTGGAAAGCGGGGAATTTATCGGCTGTTTTGCTGAAACCGAACCGGAAGCCGGCTGCGATACCTCCAATCTCACCACCACAGCCAAGCTGGAAGGGGACTACTATATCGTCAACGGAACAAAATCCTGGATCAGCAACGCTACCATCGCCGACACCGCTTTCGTCGGGGTGAAAGATGCAGATACAGGCATTCCCACCTTTCTTTTAGTCGAGAAAGAGGTCTCCCCCTTCGAGGCCACCGAATCGCCCAAGCTGGGCTGGAAAGCATCGCCCACCGGGGAGATGTTTTTTGACGAGTGCAAAGTCCCCAAAGAAAACGAGATGAGCCTGCTGATGGAAAAAGCGCTAACCTCGGGTACGCTGAGCATCCCGGCAGGTTTTATGAAGCTGCTCACTTCGATGACCCCGGTTACAGCGATGCTGACGATACCCCGGGCGGGTATGGGCCTGGCCTCGGTAGGCATTGCCCAGGCCGCCTTCGAAGCCTCGATAAAGTACTCCCGGGAAAGAGTCCAATTTGGTAAACCCCTGGGCAGGTTCCAGCTGATCCAGGAGATGCTGTACGAAATGAACGTTCTTATCGAAACGGCCAGGCTTTTGGGATACAAGGCCGCCAGCCTCATCGTGGACGGAGACCCCGAAGCCAGGAAATTCTCGGCCATGGCCAAGGTTTACGGGGGCGAAGCCGCGATCAAGGTGACCCACATGGCCGTGCAAATTCACGGCGGCATGGGTATTTCAGAAGAGATGCCCCTGGAAAGGTATTACCGGGATGCGCGGATGATGACCATCCCCGACGGCACCAGCGAGATCATGAAGCTGATCACCGGTTACTGCATCCTGGGCAAAGGGTTCTCCGCCTACAGCTAAAGCGTCTGCAGTTGTTCAGCTCCCGGCTTATGCCGGATTTTACCGGGCCAGGGATCACTCCGGGCCCGGTTTTCTATTTGTCCGGAGGCAGGCGTAAATAATTTTCGCCTGCCTCCGCTCCAGCAGCTCCAAAACCAATGAATAAAGGTTTTTCAGCTCCCGGCCGGTAATTTAATAAAGGCAAAAAATTTATGGCTTTTCCCCTTTCTTCAGCCAAAATGTGCCCGAGCTTACTGGAGGTAATAACGATGAACGATGGAAACAGCGCCGCTGAACGCATCCGGGCCCTCATGACCGCCTCTCCCGGGCTTGCCGAAAAAGATCAGGAAACCCTTTTTCTTACCGGCAATGAGTATATCTCCCTGCCGGAGATCGGCACAGGCGGCGAAATCAAATCGGTTAACCTGCTGCACATGGGCGCCCGCGGCCTGCTTGAATTCAGGGGTGCTGCAGAGCACCCGCTGCTGGTGCCCTTTGTCGCCATTGACGGTGCGGCAGCTCTCCGGGCGGAAAGCTGCCGCTGGAGCTACCACCGGGATTGGATGCCCCGCTTTAAGCTTGAACGCGCCGGCCGTTACGCCGTTGAAGGCGAAATTTTTGCCCCGCCCGGTCACCGCGGCTGCTGTTACCGGCTGCGCCTGGCCAACCTTTCGGGCGCCCCGCTGAAAGCCGCGGCCGGCTGGCAGGGCTGCTGGGGCGGGTTCAATTACCTCGTTTTCAGCCGGCGCTCCGTCAGAGGAGAGCACACCGTAAAGTATGATCCCTGGACCGGCAGCCTGCTCCTGGAAGCAAGCTCCGGGCTTCCCCTGGCCTCCCTGGCCCTGTCCCTGGTGAGCGGAAGAGAAGAAGAGATGCTTCATCACTGGGATTTGAGCAGCTCCCCGGGCGAAAAAGATCTCATCTCCTACCGCGGCGCCGCCACACTCAATCTCGTTCCCGGCGCAGTTACCACCGTAACTCTCTATCTTGCCGCCAACCTGGAAGCCGACGGCGCCGGCACCACGGCGGTGGACCTGAAACGGCGCGGTGCGCGGG
>JAAZIE010000182.1 GCA_012510305.1 Bacillota bacterium
GGCAACGGGGATGCCAAAAAAGGCCTCTATCCCTACCCGCCCCAGGCGCTCGGTTATATTGAGATAGCCCACCGCGGTATCGATCCAGACCGATACCGCGCCCACACGGGTCAGCGCCACCCCGACAACGCAGGCTTCATAACTGGGGGGAGCCATAAAGACGATACGGGTCCTTTCGGCGATACCCATTTCGCGAAGCCCCGGCGCCACCGCTTCGGCATCGGCCGAGAGTTCCCTGTAAGTATGATGCTTGTAGCGGCGCTTCCCCCGGGTGCCAAAACCGGCCAGATCGATTACCGCAATGCGCTCCGGGTCTTTGCGCGCCACACCGAGGACAATATCGGCAAGGTTGAAGATGTCGTCGGGAAATAATTGCAAGGTCATCCCTCCTCAGTTCCCGGACGCCGGCTGCCCGGCTGATCCGCATCCCCGGATATGAAATCCCGGATAATCAGGGCCACCTCGTCGGGCTGTTCCAGCATCAGCAGGTGCCCGCACCCTTCAAGCCACTCCTGCCGCTGCGGTTTCAGGGTGCTGTTCAGATTTCGGCCCGCCTTTGGCGAGAGGATCTTGTTTTGCTGCCCCCAGACGGTACACAGCCTGGGAAAAGCGGTACCGGGCTCAAGCCGGTCCAGGTAGCCATAATTGCCCAGGTCATCGAGCACCCCCAAAAGCGATCGCATCTGCTCGCGGCCGGTAAAACAGCTGCGCAGCTCCGGATCGCGGTGCACCCGGCCTGATTTGCCGCGCGCTCCCACCTGAAAACCCAAGATCATCGGAGCCAGCAGGGCCGGTATCCTGATGCGGGCCAGCAGGCCGTAAAGCCGCCGTGAAAACCGCGGCGCCCGCAGGCGCAGCCGCAGCGTTGATCCCAGCATGCCCGCCAAAAAGGTGGCTTCGGTCAAGGGGTTGATCAGCACCGCCGCCCGCACTTTTTCGGGCCGTCGGTGGGCCAGCCCCAGCGAGATGGCGCTGCCCATGCAGTTGCCGACAAGATTTACCGGTGCCAGCCGGTGCCGGTCGATAAATGCTTCGAGAAAGTCGAGATAGCGGGTCAGGGTGTAGCCGCGGCCGGGCTTTGCCGAAGCGCCGTAGCCCAGCAGATCAAAAGCAAATAGTTCGTGCTCGCCGGAGAGAAGAGGCCCTATCTCACGCCAGATCACATGAGCAGTGCCGCCGTTATGCAGCAAAATGACCGGGCTGCCCTCGCCGGTATGCTTGTATTTGATCGGCTGCCCCTGGAAATCAAATGTTTTCATAAATATCCTCACCCCGCCTGCTCTCCCGAAGGTAGACTCTTCACAATATTATTAATATTGGACATATGCGAAAATTATCCTTCTTCGGCTGCATAAAACAATGCAACATCAGGGACGTACCTTCCTGTTGCACTTGTCCCGACAATGGAAGCATGCAACAACAAGGAACGTCCCTCCTGTTGCATGAAACATCGGGGACGTACCTTCCTGTTGCATGGATCATGGTTCATGGTTGGTGAGGAGGCGGAGGGCGTCGAGGTAGCCCTGCAGGCCGCGCCCCTTGATCGTGGCTGTGCAGGCGGCGCGGATATAGGAGAGGCGGCGGAATTCTTCGCGCCGGTCGGGATCGGTGATATGGACCTCCACCGCCGGGAGGCCCACGGCCTTGAGGGCGTCTAAAAGGGCGATGCTGGTATGGGTGTAGGCGCCGGGGTTGATCACGATTCCGTCAAAC
>JAAZIE010000183.1 GCA_012510305.1 Bacillota bacterium
GGTAAAGGATGAGGAGGAATTTACCGGGGATTTTTGCGCATCCGGGGAAAAAGTATGTGCGCAGCCAGCGGCGGAATCATTGCCCGGGGAATGGGAACCATCAGAAATTATGCCAAAATGGAAGAATCGCAGCCCCTCTTTAACGTCAAGGCGCTGCAGGTTTCAAAAAACGCTTAGACGGGCCATATCCATGAGGAACTTATGCCACCGGTAACCGTGCCGTTTTAACACCGCTTGCTCTTTGAAGCTCACCTGCCGGATGCGCCGTTTCCACCCGCTTACCGTTATCGCCAAAGAACACCGGAATACAGGGTGCCTCGCATCAACCGTTAGAACCGTCCCCGCGGTTTCCATGGCTTCGCTGATGAAGAAATATGGCCAGTCCCATTGCCGCAAGTGCCAGGCCCGCTATTTGGCCGGGGGTAACAAAGCTGATGTTCAGCATGGTACCCCTGGGACCGCCCCTCAGATATTCAATGGCGAACCTGAAAACGCCAAACATCACGGCGTAAAGATAAAATCTTTTCTTTAACGGGCGTCTTTGCAAATAAAATAATAAAATGAACAGGAAGGCGCTCTCGTACAATTGCGTTGGATGAACTGCGGTCTCCCCATACTCCAAGAATGCAAAGGAATCTACCGGAAAGGTAACTCCGAGAATTGTGCCTGTGGGCCGGCCAAAACAGCAACCTGCAAAGAAACAACCTATTTTGCCGAAAGCATGAGCCAAAACGAGCGGGTTGGTGAAAAAATTCATCAGAAAATACGGAGATATCTTCATCATCATGCTGAAAACAATCAAAAATATAAATCCAGTGAACAGACCGCCAATAAAGGTTAAACCGGCATTGAGGTCTTCCAGCCTTAGCGATCCGTTATAGGCCAGCGCTTGAGATACTGCTGAGCCCAGGAACCCGGAGAAAAAAGCAACAGGGATAAATATCCTGATATAAAGGCTGTCTTTGTTCTTGACCTGAAAGAAAACTATCTGGCGCTCAATCAACAAGGCTGCGGCTATGAGTGAAATTAAAAGGAACAGGTTATAGGTATGGACAACCGTCGAGCCGATCGCTATTTGTGGATACAAGTGAGGTATCTCCTTAATAAACCCGGACGGCAGGCTGCCGGCCGCGGCAGCCTGCCGTCAAGCTGCTACACGGATTCCGGGGCCTTGTTCTGGAAGGAGAGGATGCCGCCTATCAAATAGCAGGCAATTGTGATTAAACCAAAAAACCAATTGGCCGACATGATCACTGGAATAAGCATGAAGGCGGCGGAGGCGACCATGACAATGCCGGAAATGGTTGGTTGGGACTTGGATAGAAATCCAAAAACAAAGCCTGCAACCATTGGAAAAAGAGTTAAGACAATAATGCCTGATCCGGTGCCGGCCTGCCCCGTAGCCATCGCTTCAACACCTACCACACATGCACCACAGGCCGCAGCACACAGCAACCCGGGTATCATGGCCACAAAACCGACAATACCCAAAATCATGGGTGCATTCGACTGACCCTTTGCTGTTTCTTCCACAACGATCTCCTTTCATGGTTAATATATTCCCAAGGTTGGAAATCAATCAAATTATACATCTATTGGTAGGCCAATGCAATGAAATGGGATAAAGATCACGAATTACCAGTATATAAATACGAACTGTTTGGCTATATAAAATTTTACTCACCAGAACAGACGGCAAGAAGTTCGGCTGTTCCTTCCGCTTGAAAAAGGATTATGAAAGGGCCAAAGGGATCTTTAAAATCCCCCAGTAAAAAGCCCCCGGCAAAAGCCGGGAGCCATACTTTAAAACTGAAGTTATAAAGAACTGAGGCCTTCCTTAACAACCGGGCGGCGCTGGACAGGACAAGTTGATCCTAAATTTGGTTTAACAGCCGTGATCTAATATCAGTTCCTGTACTCTGTGGGCAACTGTTTTCCCATAAAGGTTTTTAACCAATTTTTGTAGTTGGGGTTTTCCCAGGTCTCATCATTGTAGAAAGATGCTTCATATACACAGGCTAAGACGTAATGCAGGTGGTGCGGATCCGAAAGCTCCCAACCCGAATCTTTTCCATATGTTTCTCCGGGCAAGACATTGGCATCTTCGCTCACCCCAAATTTTTCATAGTCTCCACCTGAAAAATCAAAGCGTAGCTCAATTTTTTTGGGATATCCACTCTCATCATAAGCCAGAAACCCCACCTTGTAATGTCTCAAGGTTTCGTCTGAATTATTTTTTATGACAACCTCGATTAAATCTGGATACAAGGTTTTGTGTTCCGCATCCTGAACTAATATGTCAGTACTAATGACGGAAACTAGTTCCTTCTCCTCCTTTTTGTTTTCACCTGCAATTCCTGTTTCATTCACAGCGCCATTTTCCTGATGTTCAGAATCCCCTGTGGATACGTTTTTACCACTGCATCCAATACATATTAAGAAAAGCGCCAAAACCAAAACATATATACAGTTTTTTCTCACAACCCTTTACCCCCAATAATAGAGATAATAATAAAATCAAATAATACCTGCGCAAAGGTTGTAATTTGTATTTATCTAGAGCAAGTATAGCAAATCTTTCTTCTAAGCGTCAACCCAGTATAATCCACTGATCGTGTTAAGGTGGTACCCTCGTTCAGTTTGTACTGACCGAGCTCTGCCGGCAACTGAAGTAACCGTTTTGTAAGGGGACAGCGCTACGTTTTTGATCTGACAGAAAAAGTGGAAAAGTTGGCGCTCTCGACAGAAGATTGCTATAATTGCCATTAAGAAACGTCAACTTCATATTGGGGGAGAGGTGTGTCTGAAATGGACAAAAACAGCGCCAGGGTACATGCTTTCCGGGATGACGCCCTCGGTGAGCTGGATGCCACCGGGGTGGCTGAAGGGATTGCCAAAGGTGAGATCAGCGCCGCCGAAGCGGTGGAGGCGGCTATTGCCCGTATCGAGAGCATCGACCCGGCTCTGCACGTGGTGGCCACCGCGGATTACGAGCGCGCCCAAAAAGAGGCTTCACTCCCTTCCCCGGGCCCCTTCAGCGGTGTGCCCACCATGATCAAAGATGATATCGACGTGGCCGGACTGCCCACGCGCAACGGTTCCGAGGCGCTGCAAAACGCAGCGCCCGCCAAGAAACACAGCCCCTTTACCCGCCAGTTCCTGGCACAGGGGCCCATCATTCTCGGCAAGAGCCGCCTGCCTGAGTTCGGTCTCATCCCTTCAGGAGAATTTCAAAACGAAGAGCCGGTGCATAACCCCTGGCGCCCCGGCTTCTCTTCCGGGGGCTCCTCTTCGGGCTCCGCGGTGATGGTCGCTGCAGGGGCGCTGCCTATCGCTCACGGCGAGGATGGCGGCGGTTCCATCCGTATCCCCGCGGCCTGCACCGGCGTGGTAGGGCTGCTCGTTACCCGCAACCGGCTGATCAATGCCGAGGTGGGCCGTTTTTTGCCGGTGAATATTGTCTATGAAGGTGTGCTCACCAGAAGTGTGCGCGACACTGCCAATTTTCTTGCCGCCGCCGAACATTACTACAAAAACCCCAAGCTTCAGCCTGTGGGGAAAGTGGAGGGCCCCGCAAAGCGCCGCCTGCGCATCGGCATGTTCATCGACTCTATCACCGGAGTGCCTACCGGTGCTGAAACCCGCGCTGCCGTGGAGAAGACAGCAGAGCTACTCGAGCAGCTCGGGCACCGGGTGGAGCCCGTGCCCATCCCTCTCGACCGGGGCTTCATCTTCGATTTTGTCAGCTATTTCGGAGTCCTTGCCTTCGCCATCTCTCGACTGGGTCCCGTGCTCTTCGGGCGTGAATTCGAAGCGGCCCGGCTGAACGATGCGTCGAAGAGCATGGCGAAAATGGGGCGCCAACGCCTGTCGAAGATGCCGGGCGTCATCCGGCGCCTGCGGCGTACCCGCCATATTTACGGTACCTTCTTTGACAAACTGGACGTGGTCCTCTCGCCCACTGTGGCGACGACGCCGCCGCCCTTGGGCTGGCTCGATCCGCAGATCCCCTA
>JAAZIE010000184.1 GCA_012510305.1 Bacillota bacterium
AACTACTTCCTCCCAGGCATTTATTGGCAGTCAAGGCGGATACTTTATAGGCTATTATGGGGGGAAAGCTTTCTTTTTGTCAACCTGCCGGTGTTCATATCCTGTTGAAATTCAAGTAACCCCCGGCAACAATTAAGCCAGTTGGCAGGAGCCCCTTAATATTGTATGATATATTCACGTACTGAGAAAGGGTATAATAATCGCAAAAAGGAGGAAAAACGATGAAAGATAAAGTGGAGCAGGCCTTGTTGAAAATTCGTCCCGCTTTGCAGCGCGACGGTGGAGATGTGGAGATAGTGGAGGTCACAGAAGACGGCATCGTCAAGGTAAGGCTTACCGGAGCCTGCCACGGCTGCCCCATGGCTGCAGTAACCTTAAAACAGGGTATTGAGCGTGTCCTCATGCAGGAGATACCCACCATCAAGGAGGTTGTCTCTGTCTGAGCCAAAAAAAGAGGGGCCTTCCAGCGAGGCCGGAACCAGCCGCCGGGGTGAGCCGATGACCGCCGAAATATACCTGGACAACTGCGCTACCACCCGTCCCTTTGACGAGGTCATCGCGCTGGGCAACCTTGTTCAAAAAAGCAATTATGCCAACCCTTCTTCTGTGCATGCCCGGGGCATCGCCGCCGAAAAACTGCTCGGCGATGCCCGCCGCGAGATCGCTTCGCTTTTACAGTGCCGCGAAAACGAACTCTACTTTACCTCGGGCGGCACCGAAGCAAACAACCTGGCGATCAAAGGAGCTGTCTACCGGCACGGTCGCAGGGGCGGCAAAATTATCACCACGCAAATAGAACACCCTTCGGTACTGAAATGCTGCTACCGGCTGAAGGAAGAAGGCTTTACCGTCAAATTTTTACCGGTAGATCACCAGGGATACCTGGACCTGGAGAAGCTATCCGCAGCCGTCGACGAGCAAACCGTCCTGGTGAGCACCATCCATGTAAACAATGAAATCGGCACCGTCCAGCCGGTAGAAAAAATCGGGGCGGTGATCAAAAAACGCAACCCCCGCACACTTTACCACGTTGACGGCGTCCAGTCTTTTGCCCGTCTCCCGGTATCGCTGAAGAGGTGGCAGGCCGACCTGTACAGCTGCAGCGCGCACAAGATCCACGGGCCCAAGGGGGCCGGCGCTCTCTGGATCAGGAAGGGTGTGGCCCTGCAACCTCTTTTTCAAGGAGGGGAACAGGAAGGGACACTCCGCCCGGGAACAGAAAATACCGCCGCTATCGCCGGTTTCGGCCTGGCCGCCCGGATCAGCGGCGGCCGGCTGGAAAAAAACCTCCACCTGCTGCACACGCTTAAGCAAAAACTTTACCAGGGCCTGCAGCAGGCCGGTGTGGCGCCCCGGCTCAACGGTCCCCCGCTGAAGGAGGCTGCTCCGCATATCCTCAATCTCTCCTTTCCCGGGGTAAAGGCCGAACTTTTGCTTCGTTTTCTCGAAGAAAAAAAGATCTACGTCTCTGCAGGATCAGCCTGCCACTCGCGCCGCCCCGAGCCAAGCCATGTCCTTACCGCCATCGGCCTGGATCAAAAGAACCTTTTTAGCGCACTGCGCTTTAGTTTTTCTTCATTTAACAGCCGGTCACAAATTGAGCCGGTTATCGAAAAAATTGTTGCGGCCATCGATGATTTGAAAGCGTGGATGGAACCGAAATAGGGAGCAGGGAAAATGAGGGCAATAATTTTAGTCCGTTACGGTGAAATTGCCTTGAAGGGCAAAAACAGGCGATTTTTTGAAAAAGCCCTGCAGGATAACTTGAAACGCGCACTTCGGGGCCTGAACGCCGGGGTTGCCCGGAAACACGGCCGTTTTTTGGTTTCGGGCCCGGAACAGGAGGAACTGGAAATCATTCACCGCCTGAGCAAGGTTTTTGGCGTAACCTCGGTCAGCAGTGTTCGGGCAACGCCGCTCGATCCCGGCGCCATCGAAGAGGAAGCGTTAAAGCTTGTGCACAACCGGCCGCCGCACAAAAACAGCTTCAAGATTGACGCCCGCCGGTCAAATAAACAATTCCCCCTCACCTCACCGGAGATAAACCGGATCATCGGAGCCGCTGTCCTCCGGGCCCACCCCCACCTCGAGGTAAACCTGGACAACCCCTCTTTCAGGGTATCTATAGAGATCGGCCGGAACGAAGCCTTTATCTTCAGTGAACAAGTTGCCGGTCCGGGGGGGCTGCCGGTAGGTGTAACCGGGCGGGCGCTGCTGCTGCTATCCGGCGGTATCGACAGCCCCGTAGCCGGATGGATGGCCATGAAACGGGGGCTGGCCCTGGAGGCGGTGCACTATCACAGCTACCCTTTTACCAGTATCCGCTCACAGGAAAAGGTGATCGACCTTTGCAAACAGCTCGCCGCTCCCGGAATCCCGCTTAAACTTCATCAGATCAGCGTCACAGAGATACAGAAGGAAATTCGCGACCGCTGCCCCGCCGCGCTAGGCATTATTCTGCTGCGCCGGATGATGCTCCGCCTGGCCGAGGAGCTCTCTCGGCAGCGCCGGTTACAGGCGCTGGTTACCGGGGAAAGCCTGGGCCAGGTCGCCAGCCAAACCCTGGAGAGCATGCAAGTGATCAGCAGCGCCACCCCCATGCTTATCCTGCGACCGCTTTTGGGAATGGACAAACAGGAGATCGTCACCCGGGCCCGGGAAATCGGGACTTATGAAACCTCCATTCGCCCTTACGAAGACTGCTGCACCTTATTTGTACCGCAGCGCCCGGCCACCAGGCCGGGATTTGAAAAAGTCATGGAAGCAGAAGCGGCTCTCGAGGTAAAGAAGCTGACGAG
>JAAZIE010000185.1 GCA_012510305.1 Bacillota bacterium
ATAAAAGAAGCGTCTTTTTCTACGATGCACCGCCGGGCAGGATCATGATCGCCGAGAACGGCGCAGCCCTGACCCATCTTTACTTCAGCAGGGAACCCGGTTTAAACGGGGCGGTCTCCCAAGAGACCGCCCTTTTGAAAGAGGCCGCTGGTCAGCTGGAGCAGTATTTCGCGGGAAGGCGCAAAACCTTCGACCTGCCCCTGGCGCCGGTGGGCACCGCCTTTCAGTTGAAAGTATGGCGAGCGCTGCAGGAGATCCCTTACGGCCGGACCAGGAGCTACGGTGAAATAGCGCAGGCCGTGGGCAACAAAAAAGCAGCCCGGGCCGTGGGTGCAGCCAACAACAAAAACCCCATCTCCATCATCATCCCCTGCCACCGCGTCATCGGCGCCGACGGAAAGCTGGTGGGCTACGGCGGCGGGCTGGAAAGAAAGGCTTATCTTCTAGCGCTGGAGAAGCGCCACACGCCGGGTTAAAGGCATGCCGCCCAAAGTGGTGGAACCAGCGATTATATGTTGATTAGGGGAGGGAAAAGGGGCAAATGAAAGAGCGGGAAGCAAATCTGGGATCAAGGGTCTGGTTGGCGATCGTTGTCTTCGGCCTCTTCGGGCAGATCGCCTGGGTTATTGAAAACATGTATTTTAATATTTTCGTGTACAAGACCATTACCGAGGACCCCGACGCCATCGCGCTCATGGTCGCGGCAAGCGCGGTTGTCGCCACCCTGACCACGCTTTTGATCGGCGCACTTTCCGACAAGCTGGGCAAAAGAAAGGTTTTTATCAGCATAGGCTATATTGTCTGGGGCCTGGTGATCGCGCTCTTTGCCCATATCTCCGTCGCCAACAGCGCGCTCATCTTCCCCCACAAGGATCACCTCCAGCTGATCGCCATCACCGTGCTCATCGTGGTGGTAATGGACTGCGTCATGACCTTTTTCGGATCAACGGCCAATGATGCCGCTTTCAATGCCTGGGTGACGGATGTAACCTCGGAGAAAAACAGGGCCAGGGTGGAGGGGGTCCTTTCGGCGCTGCCCCTGGTGGCGATCCTGGTGGTGTTCGGCGGCCTGGATCCGCTGATCCGCGGTGAAAGATGGGACCTTTTCTACTATACCGTGGGGGGGATGGTCACGCTTAGCGGTATCCTGGGCCTGTTCCTGCTTGAGGATAGATGTGACAAAAGAGAGGGCACCTCTTATCTCAAGGATATTATTTTTGGTTTCAGGATCTCTGCAATCAGGGCGAACCGGGTTTTATACCTGGTATTCACGGCCATATTGATCATCAGCACCGCTTTTCAGGTCTTCATGCCCTACCTGCTTATTTACATCGAGAACTATCTCCAGGTCGAAGATTATGCCCTGATCCTGGGTGTGGTCATTATCCTCTCAGCAGCGGCCAGCATCGTGCTGGGCAGGCTGGTGGACCGGTATGGAAAAGGAAGATTCATCATCCCCGGCATGATCATTTTTTCTTTGGGCTGCCTCATGATGTTTATCCTGGGTAAAACGATGGCCGCGGGCGACGGGGTTGCGATCGCCGCCCTGACGGTATGCGGCACGATCATGATGGCGGGCAACTTGCTGCTCATGCTCGTATTGAACGCACTGGCCCGCGACAAGATGCCCGGCACGCAGCGGGGTCACTTCAACGGCATCAGGATGATTTTCTCGGTGATGCTGCCCATGATCATCGGACCCCTCATCGGCTCCAATATCATCAAGGCCAGCCGGACCACTTTTATCGACGAGTTCGGCCTGGTGCAGTCCGTGCCCATCCCGGAGATTTTTCTCGCCGCCTCTCTGTTATCGCTCCTGCTCATCGTTCCCGCTATTTTCATTTTGAAGGCGCTCAAGCCCCAGCAGAGAGCCCCATTGTCTTAGAGGCGGGTGACAGAGACCAGCTAACTAAAGTCAAGTGTTTTTTTAATTATTTTTAGGGTTCAGGCGTACCTTATGCAGCCGGTAACAATCCGGCTGCATACATTTTGTTATGC
>JAAZIE010000186.1 GCA_012510305.1 Bacillota bacterium
TCCTCAAGGTCATCCTGGAGCATCCCCGCCCGCGCCCGGCGGCGGAGGCTTTGATCACGCTGGCCAACAAGCGGGGGGGTTGTGACAATATCACGGTAGTTTATGCTACCGGAGTGGGAAGGCAGGCGGTTTAATGGTCGGGAAAAACTTGGCGGGCCGCTATAAACTGTTGGAAAAGGTTGGCGAGGGCGGCATGGCCCGGGTTTACCGGAGCTGGGACAGCTTGCTGAACCGGGCGGTGGCGGTCAAGGTGCTCAAGGAGCAGATGACCGGCGACAGCGCCTTTGTAAAGCGCTTCCGCCGTGAAGCCCAGGCCGCCGCAGGCTTGTCTCACCCCAACATCGTCAATATATATGATGTGGGGGAAGAGGACAATATTCATTTTATCGTAATGGAGTATCTTGATGGTAAAAATTTAAAACAGTATATTCGCGAAAAAGGCAGGCTGCCGGCCGAGGAGGCTGTGGCCATCACTATCCGTATCGCCGAAGCGCTGGCTGTAGCCCATGCCGCCGGGGTGATTCACCGTGATATCAAGCCGCAGAATATTATATTTTTAAATAACGGCCAGGTCAAGGTTGCCGACTTTGGTATCGCCATCGCCGCCGACGGCACCACCCTGACCTGTACTGATAAGATTATCGGCTCGGTGCATTATTTTTCACCTGAACAGGCCCGGGGCAGCCTGGCTGGAAAGCGTTCCGATCTCTACTCCCTGGGAGTGGTTCTTTACGAGATGGTAACCGGGCAGGTTCCCTTTAAAGGAGAAAGCCCTGTTTCTGTGGCGATGAAACATATCCAGGAGCCGGTGATAGCGCCTTCGCAGCTGACCGGCGATCTTTCCCCGCCGCTGGAGCGAATTATTTTAAAGGCGATGCAAAAAGATCCCACCCAACGTTATCTCAGCGCCGCCGAATTCTTGGAAGACCTGCGCTATTTTCAGCGGGAAGGTGAATCCCGTGCTTTTTCTGAAGAACCCCATGATCTCGACGATGAGGATACCAGGGTGATGAAGCCGCTGCCCACTAAAAAAGAAAAAGGCTGGGCGAAGAAAAACTGGCCCCTTCTGACCGCGATTATATTTCTCAGCGTAGCGCTGGTGACCGGTTTTGTTCTTTTTTATTTTTACTTTCTCAGTGTTCCCGAGGTCATCGTGCCCGATTTGCGGAGCCACAGCTATGAAGATGCCCTGGAAATACTGGAGGAAAATGGGCTTACCGCCAACCCCGAGGTCTTCTATGTTCACGACGAGGCTATTCCCAAGGGACATGTTATCAAAACATCGCCTTCCCACGGCCGCAAGGTCCGGCAAAACCGGATGATCGATCTTTACGTGAGCAAAGGGGCGGAAGAAATTGTCGCTCCCGATTTCCACATGTGGACGGAAGAAGAAGCCCGGAGCGCGCTGCGCAGGGAAGGGCTCAAGGAGGCCCTGTTTGAACGCGAGTACAACAGCGATGTTCCCGAAGGAAAAATTTATAAGCAAATTCCCCGCGCCGGATCGCCCCTGGCCCGCGATGAACAGATGATTCTTTATGTGAGCCGGGGGGAAAGGCCCTTCCCCCTGGCCGGCCTTACCGGCCGGATGGAGGGAGAGGCCGTCGAATACTTGCGGCAGGAAGGGCTTACTGCGCACGTGCATTACCGAAAAGACAAGCTGCCCAAGGGGACCGTGGTGGAACAACAGCCTAAAGCGGGCACCTCTGTGCAGCAGGGCGACTCTGTCTACCTGGTCGTCAGCGAGGGGCTTCCGCCGGAGGAGACCCAGACCGGTGGGAAGGACAAGGATGTGGAAGAAGAAGAGGAAGAGGAGTAAAATGACCGGCAGGGGGGGAGGTTGTTCATTTTCTTGAAGGGATAGTGGCGCGGGCGGCGGGCGGTTTTTTTACCGTCCGCACCGAAGAAGGAGAATCCTGCTTGTGCCGGGCCCGGGGCAAGCTGAAACGGGGCGATGATGCCCTCCTGGTGGGCGACCGGGTTCTGTTTGAGCCGGATGAACCGGGTGCCGGGGCGAAGCCGGGGGCCGATCCGGGCGAGCACTCCGGTGTGATCGAGGGGGTGCTGCCCCGGCGCAATGTTCTTTTACGCCCCCCGGTGGCAAATGTAGAGCAGCTGGTCCTGGTCCTGGCGCTGAAGGAGCCGTTGCCGGACTGGCAGCTGGCCGGGCGTATTTTGCTGCAGGCCGAGCATGAAAA
>JAAZIE010000187.1 GCA_012510305.1 Bacillota bacterium
CAGTAAAAGATCAAACCAGTTCATCTTCTTCGTCCTTCTCCTTCTCCTCAACCCTGTACCGGGGGTACCCGCGCGCCGATTTCAAAAGTTCGTCCGCCAGGTTGATCGCCGCCAGAACGGCAATTTTGTAGTCACCCAGCTCGCTGTTGTCCCTGGTCAGCGAGCGCATCAGCTCGTCAACATGCCGGGCCGCCTGCTCCATCGCTTCGGGCCGCCCGCTTCCCCTGATGGTATATTCTTCTCCCATTATCTTCACTGTTACCCGATTCTTTAGTTTTTTTTCCACGAAAATTACGCCCTCCACCGGCAGCCGGGTTTGGTCAACTATTCGTGAAGGTTACCGCAATATCCTGCCGCCTAACGGCGCAGCTCCCCACCCAACCGGTCAAGCGCCGCTTCTATCCGCCGGTGAGCCGCATTGATTTCGGACTCGGTCAGGGTCCTGTCGACCAGGCGGTAGGTGATCGTGAAAGCGAGGCTGCGCTTACCCTTGGGGATCTGCGCTCCCTCGTAGAGGTCGAAAAGAACCACTGTCTCCACGAGACCGCCCCCTGCTTCGTAGATGGAACGCTCCAGTTCAGCCGCTGAAAGCGAGCGCGGGGCCACCACGGCGATATCTCGCAGCCCGGCGGGATAACGCGGCAGCGGGGCCGCCTGCGGGACCAGCTCGGCCCGCTCAAGCAGAAGTTCGAGGTCCAGCTCGGCAATCACGACCGGCTGCGGGTAGTCCCATCTATCGGCTACCGCCGGTCGCAGTTCTCCCAGAAAACCGGCTTCTTCTCCCCCGATGATGATCACAGCGGCCCGGGCGGGGTGCAAAAAGGGCTGCTCCGCCGGATCGTACTCCACCCCGCCGATTCCCAAACGGTTCAGCAGGGCTTCGACGGCCCCTTTCACCACGAAGAAATCGGCGGGGCCGGAAGCGGTATGCCAGTTCGGCGCCGGCGCCTGCCCGGTGGCGCCCAAAGAGAGGCGCAGATTTTCCTGCGGCAGCTCCGTCAGGGGCAGCCGCCGCGGCAGGTAGACCGCACCGATTTCAAAGAGAAGCTGATCCATCTCCCGGTGATATAAATTATCCCGGATCGTTTTGAGCAGGCCCGGCACCAGCGAGGTGCGCATGGCGCTCTGCTCTTCGGAGAGGGGATTGCGCAGCGGAATCGCCTCTCTGCGCGGATCTTCTTCCGGCAGCTGCAGGCTGCGCAGCGCCGCCGGGCTGATGAAAGAGTAGGTAATGATTTCGTTGAAACCGCAGGCGGTCAAAACCTCGCGGGCCAGCCCCTGCAGCCTCTCGGGCAGCGTTTCCCGGCTTTCCAAAAGCTCGCCGCGCGGCAGGGTGGAGGGTATTTTGTCGTAACCGTAAAGGCGGGCCACCTCCTCGATAATATCCTCCTCCAGGGAGATATCGCTTCGCCTTGGGGAAACCTCGATCGCCAGGCGGCGGCCTTCCGGGTTCACCGTAAAACCCAGCCGGCGGAGAATGGCGGTGACCTCTTCGGTGGGGATGGTCACCCCGAGAACCTCGCTGATCCGGTGCGGGCGCACGTTCACCCGGCGCGGCGGGATAGGAGCGGGGTAGCAATCGAGCAGCCCCCGCAGCACCTCCCCGCCGGCCAGCTCCGAGAAAAGCAAAGCGGCCCGCCCGGAAGCTTCTGCAACCCACCCGGGGTTGACTCCCCGCTCAAAACGCTTCGAGGCTTCCGAGGGGATGTTGTAGCGGCCGGCGGTGCGGCGGGTGCTGATCGGATCGAACAGCGCCGCTTCCAGCAGGACCGAGCGGGTGGCGGGGTTGATCTCGGTGCTCTCGCCGCCCATGACCCCGCCCAGGGCCACCGCCCCGGCGGCATCGGCGATGACGAGGGCCTGTTCATCCAGGGCTCTTTCGTTCCCGTCCAGAGTAACCAGCGTCTCACCCGGCGCGCCGCGGCGGACAATAATTTCCCCACCCCGGGTCAGGTTGAAGTCAAAAGCATGCAGCGGCTGCCCGTATTCCCACATCACGTAATTGGTAATGTCGACGACGTTGTTAATCGGACGCATCCCCGACTTGAGCAGGCGCAGCTGCATCCACAGAGGCGACTGCGCCACGGTGATGCTCCCGATCAGCCGGGCGGTGTAGCGGGGGCAGAGCGCCGGCTCCTGCACCTCCACGCTGAGCAGATCGGCGGCGCGGCCGGAGGTCTCCGCCGGTGCCGCCGGGGGATGTTTGACCGCGTCACCGGTTAAAGCGGCCACCTCGTAGGCAAGCCCCAGCAAGCCCAGGCAATCGGCCCGGTTCGGGGTCAGCTCGAGGATGAGGATGCGGTCGTCGAGCTCCAGGGCTTCAGCCAGGGTCACACCCCTGCGGGATGTGGGGTCGAGGATCAAAACTCCTTCGGGCGAGCCCAGCTCCAGGCCCAGCTCTTCCCCCGAACAGAGCATCCCTTCAGAGAGGACGCCCTCGATCTCCAGCGCTTCCAGGCGGCCTTTTCCCGGCAGCACCGCCCCGGGAAGAGCCAGGGGCACCTTCTGCCCCACCGCGATATTGCGGGCGCCGCACACTATCCTCAAGGGAGACCCGCCGCCGGGATCGACCCCGGCAATCAAAAGCCCGCTGCTGCGGGGGTGATTTTCCAGCGTGGTGATCTCGCCCACCACCACCCGCTCCGGGCCGGCGGCAAAACGCTCCACCGTCTCCACTTCCACGCCGCCCAGGGTGAGCCTGTGGGCAAGCTCTTCGGGCGACAGCTCCAGATCGATATATTCCTTCAGCCAGCTGTAGGCTATGCGCATTTTTTTGAATACCTCCTGCCCTAACGAAATTGCCTTAAAAAACGTAAGTCATTGGAAAAAAGAAGGCGCAGATCATCGATCCCATATTTCAGCATGGCGATACGCTCCACCCCCATCCCGAAAGCAAACCCGGTCACATCCTCGGGGTCATAACCGCTCACCTCGAGCACGCGGGGATGGAC
>JAAZIE010000188.1 GCA_012510305.1 Bacillota bacterium
CGCTTATTGTCCAGGTATCGCGATTTGATCCCTGGAAAGATCCGCTGGGGGTGATCGAAGCCTACAAAATTGTGAAAAAGGAATTCCCCAGCGTGCAGTTGGCCCTGGTGGGCTCCATGGCTACCGATGATCCGGAAGGCTGGGACTACCTCTACCATACGCTCCGCCGGGCCGGAGAGGACTATGATATCAAGGTGGTCACCAATTTTAACGGAATCACCAGCGCCGAGGTGAACGCCTTTCAGACTGCGGCGGATATCATTTTGCAAAAGTCGCTGCGCGAGGGCTTCGGGCTCACCGTAGCCGAGGCGATGTGGAAAGGGACACCGGTGATCGGGGGCAACGTAGGCGGTATCAGGCTGCAGATCGAAGACGGTCTTAGCGGTTACCTGGTGGAGACGGTGGAAGAGTGTGCGGAGCGGGCGCTGACACTTTTGCGCAACCCCGCGCTGGCGCATGATTTTGCCGTTGTGGGCCGGGAAAAGGTGCGCCGCGAATTCCTGGTCACCCGCAATGTCCTCGCCTACCTGCGCCTCCTGCACAAGCTTCAGTTTACCACTTAAAGCATCAAATCCTCCTGTTGCTCAATTGCGAATGTTCATACATGTTAACATTATATATACAGTATACCGGTTAACTTTATAAAATAACTGTAAAACAGCCCAAAACTCTTCCGAATTTTGATATAATAGAGAAAAACGCGCTCCCCCAAGCGAACCCTGGATTTGAGTAGGAGGAATAAAATGAAATTATGGGATGATATTATCAGCCGGGCTGAAAGCGAAGGCAGAACCTTCCTCATGGAACATGAGTGCAAAGAGCTTCTGGAAAGACAGGGGATCCCCACCACCGGTGCCGCGATGGCCCGCACCCCGGGCGAAGCGGTGGAGCTGAGCGATCAAATCGGCTACCCCGTGGTGCTGAAAGTTTTATCGCCCGAGGTGATCCATAAGTCCGATGCCGGAGGGGTCAAGCTCGACCTGAACAGCGCCGCCGCGGTGGAGCGTGCTTTTGCAGAAATAGAGACCGCCTTTGCGGGCAAAAAATTGGCCGGCGTGGCCGTGCAGAAGATGGCTTCAAAGGGCCTGGAGGCGATCGTGGGGGTGAGCACAGACCCCACCTTCGGCCCCGTGCTCATGTTCGGCCTGGGCGGGGTTTTTGTCGAGGTGCTCAAAGACGTTTCTTTCAGGGTTTTGCCGGTAACAAGAAGTGATATCGACACCATGGTCGAAGAGATCCGCGGCTACACCCTGCTCAAAGGGTACCGGGGCAGCGCGGTGGACCTGGAGGCCCTCAAAAAGCTGCTTCAAAAAGTTTCCGATATGGTCGAGCGTTATCCGCAGATCGAAGAGATCGATCTGAACCCTGTTTTTCTCTATGAAAAAGGCAATATCGCCGTCGACGCGCGTATTTTCCTGGGCAAAGCCCCTGCCGCTGCCCCTGCTTCACCGGCGCTGCGGGAGAGCAGCTCCCTGCGGGCTTTCTTTTACCCGGAGAGCCTGGCTGTTATCGGCGCCTCCGATACACCGGGTAAGCTGGGCTGGAACGTGTTTCACAACCTGCTGCACCACCGTTACCCGGGCAGGCTCTACCCCGTCAATATCAAGGCGAAAACTGTCCAGGGAGTCCCCGCTGTTCCCAGCGTTCTCGATATAGCGGATCCCGTCGAGGCGGCGGTGATCCTCGTCCCGGCGGCGCACACGGCCCGGGCATTTAAAGAATGCTGCGAAAAGGGGATTAAACATATCATTATCGAGTCCGCCGGTTTTGCCGAAACGGGCGCATCGGGCCGGGATATCGAAAGAGAGCTCCGCCGGCTGGCTGCAGACTACGGCTGCCGTTTCGTCGGGCCCAACTGCTCCGGCATCATCAACACCCATCACCGCATGGTTCAGTCCATCGGC
>JAAZIE010000189.1 GCA_012510305.1 Bacillota bacterium
CTCAATTACGGGGGATTATCTTGCCGGGCGGAAGTCCATCCCCCTGCCGGTAAAACGGCGCCCGCCGGGTGAGCGCAGCCTCTGGATCAGGGGCGCCCGGGAGCATAATCTTCAGGAAATCGAT
Source organism: Bacillota bacterium (assembly GCA_012510305.1). Taxonomy (GTDB): domain Bacteria; phylum Bacillota; class Dethiobacteria; order DTU022; family DTU022; genus JAAZPQ01. The sequence goes on from JAAZIE010000189.1 coordinate 125, forward strand.
GTGGAAATACCCCTGGGTCTTTTTGTCTGCGTCTCGGGGGTTTCCGGTTCCGGCAAGAGCACCCTGGTCAATGAGATCCTCGCCCGCTCGCTGCAGCGGCGCCTGCATCGTTCGCGGCAGCCGGCCGGCGCACACCGCGCCCTGGAAGGGGTGGAGCACCTCGACAAGGTAATCGTTGTGGATCAGTCCCCCATCGGGCGGACTCCCCGCTCCAACCCGGCCACCTATACGGGGCTTTTCAGCGGTATCCGCGAGCTCTTTGCCCAGACCCCGGAGGCCCGCCGGCGGGGTTACCGCCCGGGACGCTTCAGCTTCAATGTCAAGGGCGGCCGCTGCGAGGCCTGCCGGGGCGACGGAATTTTACGGATTGAGATGCATTTTCTGCCTGATGTGTACGTCCCCTGTGAAGTGTGCCGGGGCAAGCGCTACAATCGAGAAACGCTGGAGGTGCGCTACAAGGGTAAAAATATCGCCGATGTCCTGGCGATGACGGTCTCCGAAGCCCTTGATTTTTTCAGCGCCATCCCCAGGCTGCAGCGCCGGCTGCAGCTGATCGACGACGTCGGCCTGGGCTACATCAGGTTGGGGCAGCCGGCGACGACCCTTTCCGGGGGAGAGGCCCAGCGGGTCAAGCTCTCCACCGAGCTCTCCAAGCGCAGCAACGGAAGGACCCTCTATATACTGGATGAGCCGACCACCGGTTTACACCTGGCCGATATCAGCAAGCTTTTGCTGATCCTGGAGCGGCTGGTCGAGAGCGGCAATACGGTCGTGGTGATCGAGCACAATATGGATGTGCTCAAAAGAGCCGACCACCTCATCGATCTGGGGCCGGAAGGCGGCGAGGGCGGCGGCAGTATCGTCACCACGGGCACCCCTGAGGAGGTCGCCGCCTCGGAGCGCTCCTATACCGGCCGGTGGCTGCGCCGGGTTCTCAAAGAGCCGGGCAGCGGCGCCGCGGCACCGGGTAAAGCCAAAGGGGCGACCCGGTAGCCCTTCCTCAGCCCACTTAAAAGGAGTCAATTTATGAGCAGGCGATCAAAACTTGCTGAAAAAGTGCGCCATTTCCCTCTCTCGCCGGGCGTTTACCTGATCAAAGATGCTGTCGACAGCATAATCTACGTCGGGAAAGCGCGCTCGTTGAGGCAGCGGGTGCGAAACTATGTCGCCGCCGGCAGCGCTGTTTCGCCGCGGCTGCGGGCGATCCAGGCGCAGATGCACGAGATCGAATATATGGTCACCGATTCAGAAGTGGAAGCGCTGATTTTGGAGTGCAACCTGATCAAGGAATACCGGCCGCGCTATAATGTGGATTTGAAAGATGACAAAAACTATCCCTGTTTACGCTTGACCGGAGGCCTCTACCCGCGGCTCGAGTATCTGCGCCTTTCGCAGAAAGAAAATCGCCGGAAAAGCCGCCGTTTCAAAGAGCAGGAGGCGGTTGAGGAGCGCGATGCACTTTATTTCGGCCCGTACACCGAAGTGGGGGCGGTGCGTGAGACCATGCGCTTGCTGGGGAAGATATTTCCCCTGCGCCGCTGCCGCCGCCCGCTCACCGGCGAGCCGGCGCAAGAAAGGCCCTGCCTGAACTACCAGATGAAGCGCTGCCTGGGACCCTGTCGCGGCGCGGCGGCGGTTTCCCCCGCGGAATACAGAAGCATGGTCGATCAGGTAGTCTCCTTTCTTGAGGGGAAACGCGATATCCTGGAGCATCAGCTCGAAGAAAGGATGCACCGGGCGGCGCGCGAAGAGCGCTTTGAAGAGGCGGCCCGGCTGCGGGACCAGGTCCAGGCGGTGCGCCGGATCACGGCGCAGGAACAAAAGGTGCTGGATTTAAAGAAAAGCGAAGACCGGGATGTGCTGGCCCTGGTCCGGCAGGAGGCTGCCGTGGCGGTGCACCTGCTGGTGATCAGGGAGGGAAAGCTGATCCGCCGCGAGCATTTTCTCCTTGGCCCTGCCGCCGCCGAAGCCGGCGATGGTGAAGCGCTGGGGGCCTTTGTCAAGTCTTACTACAGCCGGGGGGCACGCCCCCCGAAAGAGATTATTTTTTCCAGCGAGCCCGATGACCGGGAGACGCTGGGGGGCTGGTTGAGGAAAATAGCGGGGTCGAAGGTAAACCTGCTGGTGCCCCGGCGCGGCGCCAGGCGCAGGCTCGTCGAGATGGCCCTGCGCAACGGCCTGCTCAAGCTGGCCGATGAGCAGGAGCGTTCGGTGCGGCGCGTGCTGCTGCCCCTGGAAGAGGTGGGCCGGCTGGCCGGTCTGAAGGAGGCGCCCCGGCGAATCGAGGGTTACGATGTCTCCCACCTGCGCGGCGGTGCAGCGGTGGGAGTGATGGTTGTTTTTGAGCAGGGCCGTCCGTTTAAAGATGGTTACCGCCGCTTTCACCTGGACCGGACTTCGCCGGGAGATGACTGCGCCGCCCTGCAGGAGGTTTTGCAGAGGCGGGCGGCCCATCCTGAATGGCCCCTTCCCGAGCTCATGCTCATTGACGGGGGCAGGGCCCAGCTGAATGCAGCGCGGGGGGCCCTGCAGGAAAGGGGCATCACGGAAGTGGCGCTCCTGGCACTGGCTGAAAACCCGGACCGGATCTTCTTGGAGCAGGAGAAAACACCGGTGCTGCTGCCGGCAGACAGCACCTTGCTGCAGCTGCTGCAGCGGATTCGCGATGAAGCCCACCGCTTCGCCATCGACTATCACCGCCGGCTGCGCAGGCACAGCGCCATCCGCTCCCGGCTCGAAGAGATAGCCGGGGTGGGGCCGCAGCGCCGTGCCGCCCTGCTGAAGCGTTACGGCACCCTGGAGCGGCTTTACCATGCCACCGTGGAGGAGCTGGCCGCTGTTCCCGGGATCAGCCGGGTTTTGGCCGAGCGGGTCTACCGTCATCTGCACCGGTAAGGGGTGGTTGCCGGGCAAGTCGCCGCCAGGGGACTTGTGCTATAATATGAAATAGTGATACCAGGGAGGTTTCCATGCGTTACCGGTTGCTGGCCATAGATCTTGATGAAACCCTGCTTGATGCCGGGAGCAAAATATCGCCGCGCAGCAAGCAAGCGATCCGGGCAGCGATGGAGCGTGATGTGATTGTGACCATCTCCACCGGCCGGATGCATTTGAGCAGCATTCACTATGTGAGGGAGCTTGAACTGGACCGGGAATGGCCCGTGATCAGCTACATGGGCGCTTTGATCAAAACCGCAGGCAATGAGCGAACCCTTTTCCACTGTCCCATGACGCTCCAAACAGCGGTGTCGGTAGCGGCCGCCGCCGAGGAAAGCAGCGAAGAGGTCTGCGCTTATATCAATGAACAATTTTATATTAACCGGGAGAACCGTTATTCGAGATATTACCGTAAAAAATATGATGTACCGGTGGAAGTGGTGGGAAGGCTGGATCGCTTTTTGGAGAAAGAGGGCTGCCGTCCGACGAAGATGACTATATTTAATTGGGAAGGCGAATTTTCAGGGATCGAGGGACGGCTCAGTAAAGACTACGCCGGCCGGTTTACCATGCTCCGTCCGCACCCGTTTTTTCTCGAATTTACCCACCGGAAAGCAACCAAGGGGCAGGCCCTGCACAGGTTGGCCGGTGCGTTGAATATTGAGCGCGAAGAGATGATCTCCTTTGGGGACAGCGCCAACGATCTGGATATGATTCAGTACGCCGGCCTGGGGGTGGCGGTGGCCAACGCCGTCCCGGAAGTGCTGGAAGCGGCGGATCTGATCACGGCTGCCAATACCGAAGACGGGGTGGCCCGGTTGATTGAGCAGTATATCTCCAGCGGGCTGCTGTAGAATCAGCGGTCAAAACCCGGTTGCCGGTTGCTTTCGACATGGGTTGACAATAGCGATAGAGGCACAGCACTGACAGCGCTCGATGAGTGAGCTTGGAAGGGGCGGGCGGTTATGGTTCAAAAAGAGACCATTCAAATAGTTTTGATTACCGGGCTTTCCGGGGCGGGTAAAAGTGTGGCGATCAACTCTTTTGAGGATCTCGGTTTCTTCTGCGTAGATAATTTGCCGCCCACTTTTATCCCTAAATTCGCCGAGCTCTGTCTCCAGTCGGAAGGAAAAATCAGCAAAATAGCCCTGGTTTGTGATATGCGGGGGGGCGCTTTTTTTGATGATCTTTTTGAGTCACTTCTTGAGCTGGTAAACAATGAAATTGAATATGAAATTTTGTTTCTGGAAGCCGGCGACGAGGTCCTGCTGCGGCGCTTCAAGGAAACCAGGCGGCGCCATCCTCTTTCCGAGGTCGGTTTGCTCGAAGCCATTCAGGCCGAGAGGGAGGCCCTGGGAGAGTTAAAAGGTAAGGCAGACAAGGTTATCGATACCTCCGAACTGACCCCGCAGGAACTGAAAAAGAAAATATTTGAAATCTATGAGCCCGAACACCGGGAAAAAGGGATGCCTGTTTTGCTGATGAGCTTTGGTTTTAAATACGGCGTGCCTCTCGATGCCGATCTCGTTTTCGATGTCCGTTTTCTACCCAACCCGCATTACGTGGAGCACCTGCGGCCTCTTACCGGGGAAGATCATCAGGTTAAAGCCTATCTATGGCAGAGGAAGGTTACCCGCAAGTATTTCCAGAAGCTTCAGGAGCTCCTGAAATTTTCCATTCCTTATTATGCCCGCGAGGGTAAAGTCCAGCTGGTGGTCGCGATCGGTTGCACCGGGGGAAAGCACCGCTCAGTAGCCCTGGCCAGGGAGTTAGGGCGGGTTCTGTCCAGCCGTTACCGGGTTCATATCGAGCACAGGGATATCGACAAATTCTAACGGCGGCCCCGGGGCAGACCATTTTTTTTGCGCGAGCAGCTTGTCGAAAGGAGAGACATTTCTTAATGTCATTTTCCCGGCAGGTCAAACTGGAACTGGTTCGCCGCCCGCAAAATAATACCTGCTGCAGCCGCACGGAGTTAACCGCCCTGCTGCTCTTACGCGGCTACTTGACCATACGCGGCCGTGAGCATATCTTGAGCGTGGGGGTTGAGCATACGGCCCTGGCCCGCTACCTGTTCAGCCTCTTCAAGGCCTCCGGGGCCGGCTTGCCGGAAGTGTCGAAAAAGCAGATGCGGCGCCTGGGGATAAGGCGCTACCGGGTGCGGATAAGCGGGCGGGACAATGTCGCTGCGGCCCTGCGGGCACTGGGTCTAAAAAGCGGCAATTTGCCGCAGCGCCTGGCCAGGGACCCCGCCCTGGTGCCGCAGCGCCGCTGCTGCCGGCGTGCTTTTGTCAGGGGCGCTTTTTTGGCCGGGGGTTCTCTGAGCGCCCCTGCAGGCCGCGGTTATCACCTGGAAATCAACTGCGGTTCCCCGGAGGATGCAAAGCTGCTGCAGGGCTGCCTGGAAGGATTTGCGATCAATGCCGCCTCCAGGTGTCGTCGCGGCAGTTACTACCTTTATTTGAAGAACGCGGAATCGATCGCCGATTTCTTGAGGGTGATCGGTGCAGGCAGCGCTGTTTTACAGCTGGAAAGCGTTCGGGTGATCAGAAGCATGCGCAGCCAGGTTAACCGGCTGGTTAATTGTGACACGGCCAACCTGGAGAAGACGGTAGCGTCAGCCCAGCAGCAGCTGCTGCTGATCGATCGCCTGGAAAGGGAACAGGGTCTGGAGAATCTGCCGCCATCGTTACGGAATATCGCAATTATGCGCCGCCGCCACCCCGAAGCTTCGATGAGGGAACTGGGGCGGTTGTGTGAGCCTCCTTTGAGCAAGTCGGCGGTGAATCACCGTCTCCGGAAGCTGGCGGCGCTGGAGCGGGAAGAAGACCGCGCCGAAGGTCAAAATCCGTAAATAGAGGCATAAACTAAAGCAGGAGATCCTGGCGACAATGAGCGTAACTTGTTGCCAAAGTACAGGGAGGACTCAGAAAAGCAGGGAATGAGCAAACATTTGTCGAAATCAGCCGTCAGGAAGTGAGATCGATGCAGCTTGATCACCGCTTAAAAGTAGAGCAAACCCAGAAGCTGATCATGACGCCGGAGTTAAAACTGGCGATCACTCTGCTGCAGTATTCCAACCTGGAGCTGCAGGATTATATCCAGGAGGAGCTGCAAAGGAATCCGGTGCTGGAACTGGGGGAAACTGAAGCGGCAAGCGATGAGGAGCCCGCCGGGGAGCAGGAAGATGAGTTCCCCTGGGAAGAGTATTTTCAGGACCTGGATTTGGGGGCAGCCGGATATGCGCCCTCCTCCGGCAGCAGGGATTGGAGCGACTTTCCCACGATGGACAGTTATGCCGGCTATCCCGGCACGATGACCGAAGAGC
>JAAZIE010000190.1 GCA_012510305.1 Bacillota bacterium
AAGCAGGAGCACCACCACGGCGATAGCCAGGATTGTCAGGGTTGCTTTGCGGGTCATCGGGACCTCCACAGTATGAATTTCATCATATTTATATGAAACCTGTCCCGCTCTTATGTTTTTTTAGCACGGCCCGGGAGGCTGTTAACGGGTGTTTTGGAGCAGGGCCGGGGCTGACAGCGCTCCGCTTCATCTTGCTTTACCAAAACCGGCGGCGTGGTAAATAAAAAGAAGTATTAATGAAAAAAACCGCGGCTGGCTCGCGGCAGAATAACAAAATATGGAATACAAATATTTTTGGAGCAAGAAGTAAGTGCTTTAACGGTTAACCGGGCTCTTTCTTAGACTCCGGTCTGCATGGCCCGTTCGGTTTCCGATGAAATATGTTCAATCCGCGCACCCAGCGATACCAGCCGCTCCTCCAACCGGCTGTAACCGCGCCAAAGGTGACCCATTCCGTTAAGCTCTGTTTTGCCCTGCGCAGCCAACCCCGCCAGAAGTAACGCCGCCGCTCCCCTGAGATCTGAAGCGGTCAGCGGAGCTCCGGTCAGAAAAGGCTGCCCCCGCACAATCGCCTGCCGGCCCTCAACCCGGATCTGTGCGCCCATTCTGGTTAGCCCTTCCACATGGTGAAACCTATTCTCAAAAACAGTCTCGGTAACGGTGCCGGTGCCCTTTGAGAGAGCCATTAAAGTCATAAATTGCGGCTGAAGATCGGTGGAGAAGCCGGGATGGGGCATTGTTTTCAGGTCAACAGCGGCTGTGCGGCTGTTCGCGGCGGCCCTCATCGCTGTGGAGCCGACCTCTTCAACGACGACCCCGGCCTCGGCCAACTTGGCCCGAAGGGGCTTGAGATGATCCGGCAGGGCATTCTCTACAATCACATCTCCGCCGGTAACAACACCGGCCAGGAGCAGCGTCCCCGCTTCGATCCGGTCCGGAATGATCTGGTGGCGGGTTCCGCAAAGCCCGGCAACCCCCTCGATGCGGATACACGTTGTTCCCGCACCGACCACCGCTGCGCCCATGCTGTTTAAACAGTTCGCCAGGTCGACAATTTCGGGTTCGGTAGCAGCGTTTTCCAAAAACGTGGTTCCGCGGGCCAGCGTCGCCGCCATCATAATATTCTCTGTAGCCCCCACGCTGGGGAAATCCAGGTAAATCCGTGCACCCTGCAGCCCGGCAGTCTCACCCTCGACACAGCCGTTAACGGTGGAGAACTCCGCTCCCATGGCGGCAAGGCCTTTCAAATGCAGATCAATGGGACGTGTGCCGATGGCGCATCCCCCGGGCAAAGGGAGAGAAACTCTCTTTTTCAGGGCCAACAAAGGCCCCAGAACCAGGAATGAAGCCCTCATCCGGCCAACCAGGTCAGCGCGAGGCGCTGCCGGCAGCAGATCGCCGGAAACAACCCGGAGAAGGCCCGAATCGGGCTCATAATCTACCGCCGACCCGAGGCTTTCCAGAACTTCGATCATTGTGCGAACATCGAGCAGATCGGGAACCCCTTCAATAATAACCGGTTCTCCGGTTAGCAGGGCTGCCGCAATAATGGGAAGACAGGCATTCTTGGCGCCATTTACCCTCACTCTTCCCCGGAGAGGCACTCCGCCTTGAATTAAAAGATGATCCATGAAGCCGATCCTTTCCTGTTATCCCTTTGAAAGTGAAAGCAGAACCGGTACACCCAGGCGTATTTTGATCTTTTTCCGGTAAGTATCCTCGTACAGCTCCAGGTCGAGATTGACCGGGCTGTGATCGAGCATAAATCCTTCGCCGGCCCAGGGAAGATAGGCCAACACCTGCACCATCCCGGGGCCCCTGTAGAGCTGCTGCAACCGTCCGCCGAGCACCTGCACCAAATTTTCACCCAGGACAGCCAGGTTGTGGCTCCCCTCCAGGTATCCTTCCACAGCCCAAGCCCGGGTTCCGGTACCTCCGCAACAGCCCGCCGCCTCGTCGATACGGCGCCAAAGGTTGCTGCAGGCTGTCCGGTTGGTGCCAAAAACCCGCAGCAGAACCTCTCCGTTTTCGTAACCGCCCTGCGCCGTCCAGCAGCAATCCGGCTCACCACCGGAATCTATCTCCGGCAGGCCGGCAGCAGAAGCAATTTGCCCTTGTTCACTTTCACTGATAAAGCAATAACTTTCGTAAGTGCTAATTTCAACATCGCAAAGCTCTAACCCTTTTTCCAATTCCGCCCAAGGATCTTTTTGTAGAACCGGTCCGTGAAAGGCGCTGTTAAAGACCAGCCCCAACAGCAACGCCAAAAACAGGGTCCAACGGACCAACAGAGCCGCCCCCTCTCCCGCAGGAAACTAAGGGATATTATGGCCCCCCGAAGTCCCTTTTATCCCCGGCGCTCCGCCGCAGCCTAAGCTTCAAAATATACGGAGATGTCCGCATCTTTCAACAGCTCCCGGGAAAGCTCGTCGGGGTACGGCTCGGCCACATAAATACGGCTGATTTTTGCATTGATCAGCATCTTGGCGCAGACCACGCAGGGATAATGGGTGCAGTAGAGAACAGCGCCCTCTATCCCCACCCCGTGAACTGCCGCCTGGATGATTGCGTTCTGCTCGGCGTGAAGGCCGCGACAGAGTTCATGCCTTTCCCCCGCGGGGACCTGCATTTTCTCCCGGAGACAGCCGGTTTCGGCGCAGTGCGCCAGCCCCGCGGGCGCCCCGTTGTAGCCTGTCGCCAAAATCCTTTTGTCCAAAACCAGAAGTGCGCCCACCCGCCGGCGCAGGCAGGTGGAACGTGAAGCTACCACCCGGGCAATTTCGAAAAAATAGCGATCCCATGCCGGTCTTTTTTTCAGGGTTGATCCTCCTTCCAAAGGGGCCGGCAATAGAAGCGATCCGGCTGCTGCCCTTACCCGTGATCACTAGCTCAGCTTACCCGATTTTTGCGCTCGACGCAAATCGGGTGATCGGAAAATCGCGGCAAAGTTCGCCCACCCGCTGCTTTACCCTGCCCAGAGTTCCTTCATCACCGCGGCAGTGAAGCGCTTCGCTGATCAGATCCGCAATTATGCGGAGCTGATCCGGCCCCATCCCCCGCGTAGTAACCGCGGGGGTACCCAGCCGCAATCCGCTGGTTACCCGGGGACCGCGCGGATCAAAGGGGATCGCATTCTTGTTTGCGGTGATGCCCACTTTACCCAAAAGCTGCTCGGCTTCCAGCCCGGTGATCTTTTTCGAACGCAAATCTACGAGGAGCAGGTGCGTATCGCTGCCCCCGGTAACCAGGTCGAACCCGTGTTCCAGAAGAGCTTCAACCAAGGCCTCCATGTTCTGCAATATCCGGTTTTGGTAGGCGGCAAACTCCGGGCGCTGTGCTTCTTTGAAGGAGACCGCCTTGGCCGCAATCACGTGCATCAGCGGCCCTCCCTGCAAGCCGGGGAAAACCGCCTGGTCTATTTTTCGCGCGTACCGGCGCCGGCAGAGGATCAAACCGCCGCGCGGCCCGCGCAGGGTTTTATGAGTGGTAGTGGTAACCACGTCGGCGTAAGGCACGGGGTTGGGATGAAGGCCGGTAACAACAAGGCCGGCAATATGCGCTATATCCACCATCAAAATGGCGCCGGCTTCGCGGGCAATATCGCGGAAGGCCTCGAAGTCAATCCGCCGCGGATACGCCGAAGCCCCGGCAATGATCAGCCTGGGCCGCACACGCAGGGCCTTTCGGCGGATTTCCTCCATGTCCAGCAGGCCGCTGGTGCGGTCAACCTCGTAAGAATAAGCTTTAAAATAGCGACCGGTGATACTTGCCGGGCTGCCGTGGGTCAGGTGACCGCCATGGGCCAGGCTCATACCCAGAATGCGGTCTCCCGGCCTTAGAAAGGCCAAATAAACCGCAAGGTTGGCGGTGGCACCCGCGTGAGGCTGAACATTGGCATGCTCTGCCTGAAAGAGCTGCTCCGCCCGGGAGCGGGCCAGCTCTTCAGCCCGATCTACATTGCAGCATCCCCCGTAATAGCGTGCTCCGGGATAACCCTCGGCGTACTTATTGGTCAGCACTGAACCCTGGGCCTGCAAAACCGCCCGGCTGACCAGGTTTTCCGAGGCAATCAATTCAATATTTTCCTGCAGCCGCTTCTCCTCGCCTGTGATCGCCTCTGCAATCTCCGGATCCACCAGGCGCACTTCCTCTAAACCGCTCTCACCCATCACCAAACCCCCATCTGCCGGCCCGGCGGGGCCTTTTGAAATGTTTACTGCCGCTCCCCCATAAAAGCAACCTTGTCGAGCCGGCGGCTGTGCCGCCCTCCCTGGAAAGAGCTGCTCATAAAAATATCGACGATCTCCAGCGCCGGTCCGGGACCGGTCACCCGCGCGCCCAGGGCTAAAACATTGGCGTTGTTATGCTCGCGGGCACAGCGGGCGGTAAAGGTGTCTCCGCAAAGAGCGGCCCTGATGCCCGGGTGCTTGTTGGCTGCCATGGCCATGCCCACACCGGTACCGCAGACCAAAATTCCCAGGGAAAATTCACCCGCAGCGACCGCTTTGACCAGCGGCAGGGCGATATCGGGATAGTCCACGCTGTCCTCACAAAAAGTACCGAAATCGGTAACGGCGTAATCTGCTTTCTCCAGGTGCTCCCTGATCGCCTCTTTCAAGAGAAATCCGGCGTGGTCACTGCCCAGCACAATTTCCATCATTTGATCGGCTCCTTTCCATTGACAACACGATCCCGGCTACAGCCCGGCGAACCTCCGCGAATACGCGGCGGTAGTCCTCCAGGGTGCCGCCGTAAGGATCGGCCACCTCCGGATCTTCTCCGGTCAAACCGGCCCTCTCTTTTAGTAAAAATATTTTGTGCGATTCGCCGGGAAACCGCTGCTGCAACCACCGGCGATGCTGCCGCGTCATCACCAGGATCAGGCAGGCGCTCTTTACCTGCTCCTCCTCCAACCGGGCAGCGCAGCGTTTTTCCATTTCAATTCCGGACTCGCCGGTGAGGGTGCGCAGATGCTCCGAAACCTGTTCCCCCTCCCGTGCCGCCAGCCCGGCGGAAGCTACTTTTAGATCCGGCGCTCCGGGCAGCTTTTGCCACTCGTGGCGAAAAAGCGCCTCCGCCATGGGACTGCGGCAGGTATTGCCGGTGCAGACAAAAAGAATCGTCTTTTTTGGCATCGATATCACCTAAACTCTGATTATTCGCGTAGCCGCCCGGCGCAAGCGATCCGTGATCGTGTCTCCAAGCCCTCCGGCAGGGACTCCTTCCGCCAGGATCAGGGCATGGCCCTGTGCCTCCAACCGCCGCAGCTGCGGGAACAGGTCCCTGGCTGCCCGCCGGATACCGCCCGGTCCCGGCAGCATCCGCAAAACACCGACCTTCAGTCCCCTGCGGCGATAACCGGCCGCCAGGGACCGGAGCACAGCTCCGCGCCTTTCCGGGGAACCGGTGATCAGGATCAGCGGGGTGCGGAGAGCATAGCGGCGGCTTTCCCACCCCCGGCTCTCCGGCGTCTCCGCGCCGGCGGCGCTCTTTTCGCAGATCTTGACCCCCAGGGCATCTTCCAGCTGTTCCCGGGTGACCCCGCCGGGGCGCAAGATCGCCGGCCGGGCTCCGTTTAGATCCAAAACTGTTGATTCCACGCCTAACGGGCAGGGGCCTCCATCGAGAACCGCATCGATTCTTCCGGCCAGATCCTGAAGCACATGGAGCGGCCTGGTGGGGCTGGGCCGCCCGGAGAGATTGGCGCTGGGAGCGGCGATGGGTACACCGGCGGCCCGGATCAGACCCAGAGCCTGGGGATGGGCGGGCATGCGCACCGCCACCGTGGGCAAACCGGCGCTCACCTCCCGCGGCAGCACCGCGGAGCGCGGCAGCACCAGGCTGAGCGGCCCCGGCCAAAAAGATCTCATCAGCTTGAATGCAATCTCCGGTATGGCCGCGGTGACCTCCGCAACCTGCTCCATCCCGGCCACATGCACGATCAGCGGATTGTTCGCCGGACGCCCTTTCGCCGTAAAAATACGGGCTACAGCCTCTCCCTGC
>JAAZIE010000191.1 GCA_012510305.1 Bacillota bacterium
ATGGCTTTCTTTTCCCCGGTAGTGCAGCACCTTTTTCGCCTGCTCATCTTTCGCCTGAGACTGCTGCTCTAGGCGGCTGCACTCCACTATGATGACCGGGCCGGTGATCCTATGTTTAACATTCGGGAATACTTGATGACCATCGCCGCCGTATTTTTAGCGTTGGCCCTGGGAATTTTGATCGGGGTTTCCTTTGGCGACGGTTTTCTTGTAGCCAACCAGCGCGATGTTGTGCAAATGATGGAGGTGCGGCTGTCGCAGCTGAAAGAGGAGCTGGCGCTGCGGGAGGCGGAGCTGCAGCGCTGGGATTCGCTGAAACCGGCAATATGGCACCATTTTAGCGGGGCGCTGGCAGGTAAAGAGCTGTTTTTGATCAGTCCGGAGGGCTGCGAATATGCTTTTCTGGAATCGGCGCTCCAGGGGGCGGGGGCTGCGGTAACCGCGGCCCTGGTTCCGGAGGTTCAAAACGGGCCCGGGGAAAAGGGGCGGCAGAACGCGGCGCCGGAAAAGATCGCCGGCTTTCTGGCGGAGCCTGAAATTGATGCTGCGGCGCTTGCCGAAAGGGGCCTGCTGTTCCCCGGGAGCGGGCCGGAGCTTCCGCCGTCTTCTCCTCACCTGTGCCTGCTGTTTGCGGAACCGGCGGATTTTAGACCCGGGGAGTTCTTTGGTGAGCTCGCTTCAGCGCTTCATGAAAAAGGAAACCGGGTCATTCTCCTGACGCCCTGGCGTGACGGGGAGCTTGCCGCCCCCGGGGCGGGCCTGGAGAGCGCTTTTGGCCTGGTGGACAACATTGATCTGTTTTGGGGGCAGATCGCCCTGTTAAAAATGATTGCCGGCAATACCGGCGGCCATTACGGTTTTGGCAAAGACAGCAGCGGGTTGATTCCGGAACAGGGCTTGGAGGACTGAGATGGAGATAGACGCGCTTGTCCCCGCCTACAACGAGGCCGCTACCGTCGGTCTCACGGTCGCCGCGATTTTTGAAATTCCGCAGATGAGGCGGGTTCTGGTTATCGACGACGGTTCCACGGATGATACCGCGGCACGGGCCGCCGCTGCGGGGGCGCAGGTGCTCCGGCTGCCCCGCAACCTGGGCAAGGGAGGGGCCGTGCTCCTGGGAGCCCCTTTTATCACCGCCCCCTATGTTGCTCTTGTTGATGCCGATTTGGGCAGCTCGGCCGGAGAGCTTTCCCGCCTGGTGCCGCCGGTCAGATCCGGCGGGGCGGCGATGAGCATAGCTTCCTTTCCGCTAAAGAGGCGCGGCGGTTTTGGCCTGGTCAAAAAACTGGCGGCCTGGTCGATCTACCGCTGCACCGGCCAACTGATGGAGGAACCCCTTTCAGGGCAGCGGATCCTGCGCCGTGAACTGCTGCAGGCGCTTTCTTATCCACCCCGCGGCTTCGGACTGGAGGTGGCCCTGACCCTGGATACCCTGCAGCAGGGGCGGTTGGTGGTGGAGGTGCCGGCCAGGTTGTCGCATCGCGAAAGGGGCAGGGAGCCGGGCTCTTTTATACACCGGGGGCGCCAGGGTCTGGATATTATGCGCGAGCTGTGGTTGCGGCGCAGCCGCCTGCTCAGCGGTAACGGTAAAGGGGTGAGGCGCAGGTGTTTACGCTGAACGAGGGTTTGTTTTTGCTGCAGCTGGCTGCACCGCTGGGGAGCGCCTTTATCGGAGGCCGGCTCATCGAGTTCTACCACCGGGTGGGCGCGGCCCAGCCCAATTATCGGGGCCGGGCCATCCCCGCCGCCCTGGGGCCCGCTTTGCTGCTCGGTTACCTGCCCGGAACGGCAGCGGCGCACTGGCTGGGCGGGACTGCACCCTCATTTGCCGTGCTGTTTCTCTGGTTTGGATTCGCTTTTTTGGGTCTTTGGGACGACCTGGTTATGGAAAAGACCAGCGGTTTCAAAGGGCATTTCCAGGCGGCCTGGCGGGGAAAGATTACCGCGGGTTTTCTCAAAACCGCTCTGGGCCTGCTGGTGGGGCTCCTCTTTTGCGGAAACCTGCCCCTGTCACCGTGGCGCCGCCTGGCGGCGCTGCTGCTCATTTTGCTCAGCGCCAACGGGTTGAACCTTTTTGACCGCCGCCCCGGCCGGGCGCTAAAAGTTTTCTTTCCCGGTGCAATTCTGCTGATGTTTATGGCCTCTGTTCCCGGCGCCGCCGTCCGGCTGCTGCTTCCCCTGGTTGTGGGGGCTCTGACGGTGGCTCCGCTGGACCTGGAAGCGCGGGCGATGCTGGGAGACTGCGGGGCCAACCTGCTCGGTGCCGCCCTGGGAGCCGGTGCGGTGCTTTACCTGACGCCTGCATCCCAGGTGATCCTGCTGCTGTTCTGGGCGGCGGTGCACCTGTTTTGTGAGTTTTATTCCATCAGCGTGCTCATTGAGAAGAGCCCTTTTTTGCGGCGCCTCGATTGCCTGGGCCGTTTTCGCGAAAGATTTTCATAAGAAAGAGCGCTGCGGAAGCAGAGCGGCCCTTAAAAGACCGCTCGCGGCAAGGATAAGAGGAGGGAAGCAGAGAAGATGTGTGCACAGGTGAACGGCAGTTGATCCGTCAACGGTTGGGCCTGGTGAGCGAGGTGCAATCGCGGTGGGGTTCGGTGAGCGTGCTGTTGGTGAATGTGGAGGGCGGCCGGTATGAAGCCCTGAACTACGACCGGCTCACCGGCCCGGCGAAAGCAGGCGATCTGCTTTTATTGAATACAACCGCCCTTTATTTGTCTCTGGGCAGCGGGGGCTACCATTTTGTCCAGTTCAATTTCAGCCGGCCGCCGCCGCCTTTTCGCGGTTCCGGTCATATCATGAAAC
>JAAZIE010000192.1 GCA_012510305.1 Bacillota bacterium
CGCTTATATAAACAACAGCCCTGCCTGGAATAAAAGGAAGGGAATGGAGCGGGGATCTTGAACAGATACTAATGGAGCAGCCCGGGGCGGGGATGCGGAAAGGGTGAGATCGCCCCTTGAAAATCATTGAAGTGGAAAACTTGAAGAAAAAATTTAACGGCTTTACGGCCGTGGAGGGGATCAGCTTTCATATCAACCGGGGGGAGATCTTCGGCTTTCTCGGCCCCAACGGCGCCGGGAAAACCACGACGATCAATATGCTCACCGGGATGGCGCGGATCACCGCGGGCAAAGTTAAGCTGATGGGAGAGGACTACACCGGCAGCCCCAAGAGAGCCCAGGCGATGATGGGCATAGTGCCCGATGAGAGCAACCTTTACGAAGAGCTCAGCGGGCTGGAGAACCTGATCTTTTGCGGGTCTCTCTACGGCATGGCAAAGGAGCTTCGCCGGGAAAGGGCGGCCCGGTTGCTGCAGCAATTCGGCCTGGAAGAGGCCGCGGAGAGGCCCTTCAAAGCTTACTCCAAGGGGATGAAAAGAAAACTGACCATCGCTGCGGGCATTATTCACCAGCCGGAGATCCTCTTTCTCGACGAGCCCACCACCGGAATCGACGTGGTCTTTGCCCGCCAGATCCGGAACCTGATCAAAGAGCTGCACCGGAAAGGGACCACCATATTTTTGACCACGCACTATATCGAAGAGGCGGAGCGTCTCTGCAGCCGCCTTGCTTTTATCGTGCGGGGCAAAATCGTGCGCGAAGGGACCGTGGAGGAGCTGATGAAAGAGACCCAGGGCGAAAACATCGTCAGCTTTACCCTGGGGGGGGATTTTTCCGCCATCAAAGAGGAATTTAAAAAACACTTTCCCGCTTACAGCTTCAAGGTAGGCCCCGACAACGAGGTCAGGATACACTCCTCCTCCACCGTGGCCCTCTTCCCCCTGGTCCGCCTTTTCGAAGAAAAAAAGATCCCCGTATTTGAGGCGAAAATAGTGCGCCCTTCCCTGGAAGAGGTTTTTGTAAAAACCACGGGCATTGAACTGCAAAAGATGCAGGACCGGCAGGGGCAAAAGGGCAGGAAGGGAGGGGCTTCCCGCTGATGAAAGCCTGGATCGCCTTTTCCAGCATTTTAATGAAAGATATGCGCAGCTATTACTTGAAACCTCCCAATATCAGCTGGGGTTTGATTTTTCCCGTCGCCTGGACGCTGATGTTCTTTTTGCGCTCTCCCGTGCCGGTGGCGGTTCGCGATCTGCTCCCCGGCGTCATCGCCCTCTCCATCCTTTTCGGCACCACCTCCATGCTGGCGGTGACCATTACTTTTGAACGGAGAAGCCGCTCCTTTGAACGCCTGCTCCTGGCCCCGATCAGCCTGAACCTGCTCATGCTGGCCAAAACCGCCGGCGCAATTATATTCGGCGTGGTCAACGCTTTTGTGCCGGTGCTCTTTGCCGCCTTCATGACCGACCTTGCCGGGATCCGCTGGCTCATGGTCCTGGGCAGCGTAATCCTCATCGCGATCACCTCCACTTTCCTGGGGCTTTTTATCGCCGTTTCTGTAAGCCAGGTCTTCGAGGCGCAGACATTCTCCAATTTTTTCCGTTTCCCCATGCTCTTTTTGTGCGGCCTCTTTATTCCCATCACCAGCCTGCCGGTGTTTATCCGGCCGCTCTCCTATGCCCTGCCGCTGACCTACGGGGCCGATATCCTGAAGAC
>JAAZIE010000003.1 GCA_012510305.1 Bacillota bacterium
ATCGTAGGGGCGAGGCATGCCTCGCCCGGTTACCCCGCATGTTTCATTTATACATCTGCGGTACCCCTTTGCCCCAAGGTTGCCTATTCCCCCCCCCTTGCTAAAGGGGGGCCGGGGGGGATTTAACCACGCCCCCGCCCGGGTTTACCCTGCATGTTACCTATACGCCTCCGGTGCCGCCGGGGTTGGGTCGGGGGCGTGGGCAGTAAAATTGGGGTCCTTCATTTAACCGCGGGGGTATCGTACAAAATCGTAGGGGCGAGGCATGCCTCGCCCGGTTACCCCGCATGTTTCATTTATACATCTGCGGTACCCCTTTGCCCCAAGGTTGCCTATTCCCCCCCCCTTTGCTAAAGGGGGGCCGGGGGGGATTTAAACAGGCTTGCGACCTTTGTTCGGGGGTCGCTCTATTGAAACAGCGCCGCATTAAACCCCGAGGTCACCTTAACAATCTCGCGCCACCGCTAGCACCACACGGTGGCGACCCATAATCCCCTCCCACCTCCAACCTCCAATCTGCCGCCTTCAACCTGGGTGTTGCCGGAACGCCGCCGTAGTGATAAATTAAAGAAGATAAAGGAGATCGAGGGAGCCTTTCAGCTCTCGCTGTATCCGGGAAGACGAGAAGGGTTTGGGCCCGCTCGTCTTTAAATCTGTCCAAAACAGTTGGCCGGCTGAAGAGCGCCTGAGCAGCGCGATAGCGCCGGCCTGGCTCTCCGGACAGGCGCCGGCAAGTGCAGGATCAAACGCACCAGTGTCTTTCGCACCCGCCCGCCGGGCGGGAGTGACAATTATTGATGAAGCAGAGGTCAATCATATGCTCGAACAACAGCGCTACCATCCTGTGCGCAGCATCCTGGTCCTGGCCTGGCCGGCTGTGCTGGAAATGTGCCTGCACACCGTTTACTGGATCTGCGATGCCGCCATGGTCATGCGCCTGGGGGCGCGGGAGGCCTCGGCGGTGGAATATGCCGCCACGATCCTCTTCGGCATAATCAACACCTGCGGGGCGCTGGGCATCGGGGTAAATTCGCTGGTGGCCCGCTTTGTCGGGGGGAAAGATCACCAAAGCGCGGGCCTCGTTGCGGGGCAGGCCATCTCCGCCTCCCTGGCGATCACCTCCGCCCTGCTCCTGGTGATGGGCCTGTTCGGGAGATCATTTTTCCTGTGGGCGATCAAAGACGGGCCCACCGCGGCGCTGACAGCGGAGTACTTCTATATCACCGTTTTTAGCGGCGGGGTTTTTATTTTCCTGATCATGGTGATCAACGGGGCTATCCGCGGCCTGGGGAATACGCGCGTACCCATGTTCATCGCGCTGGCCGCCAACGTCTTCAATATATTTTTTGACTATGTGCTGATATTCGGCAAACTGGGCTTCCCGGCGCTCGGGGTGAAGGGAGCGGCGCTGGCCACAGGGACCGCCCAGGTTCTCGGGCTGGCCATCGGGGTGCTCTATCTTTACCGTCGCCGGCGCGACCTGGCGCTCTCCCGGCTAAGTTTCTTTCCCCTGCAGAAACCGGTCTTGAAAGGCATCTTCAGGATCAGCATTCCCCTGGGCCTGGAGGAGCTGGTCAACAACAGCGCTCGCATCCTTTCGGCGACCTGGGTTGCCGCCCTGGGGCCGATCAGCTTTGCCGCCGGCGCAGCCACCCTCGCCGCCGAGTCCTTTTCATTCATGCCGGGCTATGCTTTTGCCATCGCCGCCACCACCCTGGTGGGGCAGCGCCTGGGCGCGGGCCGGGCTGACGAGGCGGAGCGGACCGGGATCCTGTCCACGTACATGGCCCTGATCATGATGAGCGCCCTAGCGCTGGTTTTTTACTTTTGCCCCCGTCAGATCATGTCTGTCTTCGATCCCCCCGAAGCGGAGGTGCTCAGCCTGGGGATCGCCTGCCTGCGCGTCGCCGCGTTGGAGCAGCCCTTTATCGCCGTCGCCCTGACCCTGGCCGGCGCCCTGAAGGGAGCGGGGGACACCAGGGGGCCGCTCGCGACCATGTTCATCGCCTCTTTTTTTATCCGGCTGCCGCTGACCTACCTGGTGGTCTACGTGTTCAAGCTCGATGTGACCTTTACCTGGTGGGTCACGGTGCTGCAGTATTTGGTGGCGATGCTGCTGATGCTGCGGCGCTACCGCCGGACGCGGTGGGAGCAGCTGGCCCATAAACCCTCGTTCGCACCGGCGGAAAAGTAAGGTATAATTGAGTTAAAGACGGCTGCTTCAACGGCTGCTCAAACTGACCACAAAAAGGAGTAATGAATTTTGCTAAAAAGTTTTATCAAGTATTACCGGCCGCACCTGGCGCTCTTCATCCTCGACTTCAGCTGCGCTTTCGTCATGGCCGGGCTGGACCTGGTTTTTCCGGTGGCGGTGCAGTGGATCATCGACGGGATTTTGCCGCAGCGGAATCTAAACCTTTTGCTCTGGATCTGCGCCGGCCTGCTGGGGCTGTACCTGCTGCGGGCCCTGCTCCAGTACATCGTCGATTACTGGGGCCACGTCCTCGGGGTGCGCATGGAGTACGATATGCGCCAGGATCTCTTCGATCATATCCAGAAGCTCTCCTTTCGCTACTTTGACAAAACCAAGACCGGCCATATCATGTCGCGGCTGGTAAACGACCTCAACGAGATCTCCGAGCTGGCCCACCACGGGCCCGAAGACCTCTTTATCGCTTCGGTGACCCTCATCGGCGCCTTCGTGATCATGATGACGCTTTCCTGGCAGCTCACCCTGCTGGTTTTTCTGCTCATCCCGGTGATGATCTGGTTTGCCGTCTCCAAAAATAAGAGGATGCAGGTTACCTTCCGCAACGTGCGCCTCAAAGTAGCCGATATCAACGCCCAGGTGGAGGACAGCATCTCCGGGGTGCGCGTGGTCAAGTCCTTTACCAACGAGCACTATGAAAAAGAGAAATTCGAGCGGGACAACCGCAATTTTCGCCGGGCCAAGCAAAAATCTTTCCGGGTCATGGCCGAATTTTTCTCCGGGATAAACCTCTTCTC
>JAAZIE010000193.1 GCA_012510305.1 Bacillota bacterium
GAGGAACAGCGGCAAAATTTGCGCCGTTTTGTCCAGGAAACCGAGGCTGCCGACAAGGAGAGCCAGCCGCTGCGTCCTCTCCTGGAAACGGTGGTTAAAGGGCACCTGCGCTACTGGCACAGCCGCCGGGAACAGTCTTCCATGGAGGCGGGAACGGGCGGAACAGGCGGAACGGGCGGAACAGGCGGGGTATCCGCCACACCCGGTCATCGGAACAAGAGCTTGCGCGAATCCGACATCCGCACGCTTCGCCGGGAAGATCTGCCGGCGGCAAAAGCGCTGATTGACCGCCTCTCCCGGCAGCTGGTGCGCAAGCTATTCTACCAGCGCCAGAGAAGCGCTTCCCGGGGAGCGCTGGACTTTCGCCGGACGGTCCGTGCCAACATGCGCTTCGGCGGACGCCCTTTCATATTGAAGTACAGGCGTAAACACCGCTCGCCGCTGCAGCTGCTCCTGGTGGGCGATCTCTCTGCTTCGATGAAGCGCTACAGCAGCTTTGTTCTACATTTTTTTTACGGCCTCCAGGCAGTGGTCTCCAACCTGGAGCTGTTTTCGTTTGCCGATAACCTGGAGTACCTCACCCCGGCCTTGAAAGAGCAGGCCGGGTTGGAACAAATTCTTGAACGCATCGTTCTGCAGGGTGATTCCTGGGGCGGAGGGACCAATATTGGCACTGCGCTGACAGATCTGATTAATAATTACAGCGAGCTGCTCAATTCACGGACTGTGGCCATTCTGGTGAGCGATACGCGAACGGTTCAGCTGGATCGGGCGCTGCCGGCGCTGCAGAAACTTAAAGAACGGGTCCGGCGGGTCCTCTGGTTAAACCCGCTGCCGCCGGAGCAATGGCCCCGCTATCGCTCGGTGCAAGCATTCTGCGAACTGGTGGAGATGTGGCCCTGCAATACCATAGCCCAGCTGGAAGAGGCGGTAGCAGGGCGCTTGTTTGCCGCCACCACACTTTTAGATCAGGAGGTAGGAATAGATGACCAAACGTATCGCTATTGCCGGGAAAGGGGGCACCGGTAAAACCACCCTGGCCGCCCTTTTGATTCGCATGCTCCAGGAAAATCATCCCGACAGGCCGATTCTTGCTGTTGATGCCGATCCCAACGCCAACCTTAACGAGGCTCTCGGCCTCGAAGTAGAGCAGACCCTGGCCATGGTTTTGGAGGCGATTAAAAAACCGGGCGGCGTTCCCACGGGTATGACCAAGGATATTTTCGTGCAGTACGAGCTTAACCGGTCCCTTGTGGAGACGAAGCACTACGATCTCCTGGTGATGGGCAGCCCGCAGGGCGCGGGCTGCTACTGCTACCCCAACGACCTGCTCCGCCGCTTTTTGGAGCAGCTGAGTGAAAATTATGATTACATGCTCATGGATAACGAAGCCGGCCTGGAGCATCTGAGCCGGCGGGTTTTGCCCGAGGCAGAGGTGCTGATTATCACCAGCGATGCCACCGCCCGGGGGATCCGCTCGGCGGGAAGGGTGCACGAGATCATCGAGAATGTGAAGCTGAATTTTGGGCGAATGGGCCTCGTTATCGCACGAAGCCAGCCCGGTGAATTAAAGCGGTTGGAGAAAGAAATTGACAGGACCGGCCTGGAGGTTTGGGGGGAGATTCCCTTCGATGCCACGATCATGGACTTCGATCTTGACGGCAAGCCGCTCTTTGAACTGCCTGCCGAATCGCCGGCAGTTCAAGCGGCAGAAAAACTGTACCGCTCGCTGGCGCTGTAAAAATACGGGGGTGAGATGGAGCGTGCTCTTTGAAGATCGCCGGGAAGCGGGCGAACTTCTGGCCAAGAAACTTGATCGCTACCGCGGGCAGTCACCGCTCATACTGGCGGTGCCCCGCGGGGGTCCGGCCGTGGCCCTGCCGCTCTGGCGGCACCTCGGCGGGGAGCTTGACCTGACGATTGCCCGCAAGGTCGGTGCTCCCGATCAGCCGGAGCTGGCTGTCGGAGCGGTCAGCGGAGAGGGGCACCTGCTGCTCAACGAGGCGCTGGCGGAAAAGCTGCGGCTGCCGGAGGGATACCTGGAAAGCGCCGCGGCAAAAGAGCAGGCTGAGATCGCCCGCCGGCTTCAGCTTTACCGGGGCGAACGGCCGCCGCCGCAGATCGCAGGAAGGCTGGTGATCCTTGTTGATGACGGGGTCGCGACCGGTTTTACCCTGCGCGCCGCACTGGAAGGGGTCAAGCAGGGCCGCCCGCAGAAACTGATCCTGGCGGTACCCGTGGGTCCGCCCGAGACCCTTGCCGCCCTGCGAAGCGCCGTCGATGAGCTGTACTACCTGGAGGCGCCGCCGCATTTCGCCGCCGTTGGGCAGTTTTACCGTGACTTTAGACAGGTTGGCGACAGCGAAGTGATCGCCGCCCTTGGAGAGGCCTGGGGCAACCGGTAAACCGCGCCCGTTCAAGAGAGCAGGGGGCCGGCCTGCCCGGGTAAAATTGCTCATCCTTTCGCTAAAAGCGCCTTCACAGGATGATACCGGTTGACTTTTCCCTAAAAATGGTGTAGTTTATGCTTGCCGGCAGCCAAAAAAGCCGGGCTCTTATCAAGAGTGGAGGAGGGACGGCCCCGATGAATCCCGGCAACCGGATTTTTAAAAGGTCACGGTGCCAATTGCCGCGGGGGAGATAATTTTCCCGGAAGATGAGAAGTGGCCGGACCTCCTCTTCGCAGGAGGTCTTTATTTTACTTGAGGAGGAAGATTGAGTTGAGCCCACAAAATTATCTATTTACTTCAGAATCGGTTACAGAAGGCCACCCGGATAAACTGGCCGACCAAATATCCGACACGATCCTCGATGCGATCATGATGCAGGATCCCCGGGGCAGGGTCGCCGTGGAAACGATGGTCACCACGGGGCTGGTTTTTGTCTGCGGTGAAATTACCACGAAATGTTATGTCGATATACCCCGAATAATTCGGGAAAAAGTTAAGGAGATCGGTTATACCAGGGCCAAGTATGGCTTTGACGGGGATACCTGCGCCGTGATTACCTCGATCGATGAGCAATCTCCGGATATAGCCCTGGGGGTGGATCAAGCCCTGGAAGTAAAACAAGAGAGCTCCGCCGACAGCTACGATCTAACCGGAGCCGGTGACCAGGGGATGGTTGTCGGGTACGCCTGTGACGAGACGCCGGAGCTGATGCCGCTGCCGATCACCCTGGCCCACGAGCTGTCCCGGCGCCTTGCCGCCGTACGCAAGGAAGGGCTCCTCCCGTACCTGCGCCCTGACGGCAAATCCCAGGTGACCGTGGCATACCGCAACGGCCGGCCGGATCATTTGCAGACGGTGGTGGTCTCCGCACAGCACAGCGAAGAGGTATCCCGGGAACAGATCGAGAAGGATATTACCGAGCTGGTGATCAGGCAGACCGTTCCCGCGGAGCTGCTTTCTGCGCAGACCCGGTTTCTGGTCAATCCCACCGGAAGATTTATCGTCGGCGGCCCCCTGGGGGATGCCGGGCTCACCGGCCGGAAAATCATTGTCGATACTTACGGCGGCACCGCACTGCACGGGGGCGGCGCTTTTTCAGGAAAGGATCCAACCAAAGTTGACCGCTCGGCCGCTTACGCCGCCCGCTATGTGGCCAAGAATATTGTGGCGGCAGGACTGGCCCGCAAATGTCAGCTGCAGATCGCTTACGTGATCGGGGTGGCCAGGCCGGTGTCGATAGCGGTAGAAACATTTGGCACCTCTACACTTTCACCGGAAAGCATTGAAAAACTGATCCACCGGTGTTTTGATCTCCGGCCGGCGGCGATCATCGAGCAGCTCGAGCTGCGGCGCCCCATTTACCAGCAGCTGGCAGCCTACGGCCATTTCGGCCGGCCGGAGCTGGATCTTCCCTGGGAAAGGTTGGATGCGGTGCCCCGGTTAAAAGAACAAGCCGGCTAGAATTTTAATCTTTAGCCAGTCTTTGCGGCCGGCGGGCAATGGAGGGATTTTACTGGAGGGCCTGGAAAAGCTTGAGGGGACCCTGGAAAAAATCAGGTTTTACAATGAAGATAACGGCTACCTGGTCGGGCGTCTCCGCTGTGTCAGCGGCGATGCGATCACCATCGTGGGCAATTTTCCGCCCATGCAGGAGGGCGAAAGTCTCCGCATTACCGGCAAGTGGCAGGTGCACCACCGTTATGGCCGCCAGGTGGCGGTGGAGCGGTGGGAGCGGATGCTGCCGGTAACCGAAAAGGGCTTGAAGCGTTACCTTTCTTCGGGTTTGATCAAAGGAATCGGCCCGGTTACCGCCGCTGCGATCGTAACGCACTTTGGGTTGGATACGCTTGAGGTGATGGAGAGGGAGCCGGAACGGTTGCAGGAGGTGCCCGGTATCGGCCCGAAAAAAGGCGCGATGATCCGGGAAAGCTTCAAAAAATACCGCGAGATGCAAGGTGTTCTGGTTTTTTTGCAGGGTCAGGGTATCACCATAGGGCAGGCTCTGCGCCTTTACCGCCATTACGGCCCGCAGGCGGCCGACCGGGTTAAAGACAACCCTTACCTGCTTGCGGAAGAGGTTCTGGGGATAGGGTTCAAGACGGCGGATCGCATTGCCCGCCAGATGGGGCTTGCTGCAGATTCACCGGACCGGGCCTGCGCAGCGCTGCTGTTTGCCCTGCGCGATGCCGCCGGGAAAGGGGATGTCTGCCTGCCCCGGGAGAATCTTTTTGAGCGGGCAGCTGAGCTCCTGGCCCTCCCCGGCGAGGCCGCCGTGCCCCGGCCGCTGGAGAGCCACCTGCAGAAACTGGCCCGCGATCGCAAAATTTACTGTGAAGACGGAGCAGATGGTGAAATTGTCTACGCTGCGCCGTACTATCATGCCGAAAGAGGGGTGGCCCGGTGGTTGAAAACGCTGGCCTCGGGCCCGCAGCGGTGGGATCAGCAGAAAAGCCGGGCTGCCCTGGAGACGGCGGCGGGAAAAGAGAGCGGGTTAACCGGAGAACAGCGCCTGGTTTTGGAACAGGCCCTGGGCCGGGGCCTGCTTGTAGTCACCGGCGGCCCCGGGACCGGCAAAACCACCACGATCAGGGCGCTGCTTTCTCTATTTCATTCGCTGCACCAGAAAGTCCTGTTGGCTGCTCCCACGGGGCGCGCGGCCAAAAGAGTACACGAGGCTACCGGTGAAGAGGCTTCCACGATCCACCGCCTCCTGGAGTACAGCTATGCCGAGGGCGCCGGTTTTCGCTTTTTGCGCCATGAAAAGCGCCCCCTGGAAGCCGACGTGCTGATCATCGATGAAGCCTCCATGGTCGATCTCATGCTCATGTACCACCTGGTTAAAGCGATTCCGGAAGGGTGCCGCCTGATCATGGTCGGCGATGCCGATCAGCTTCCCGCGGTGGGTGCGGGCAACGTCCTGCGGGATCTCCTTGAATCCGGAGTGATCCCCGCAGTGCGGTTGAATCACATCTTCCGGCAGGCCCGTGAAAGCCTGATCACGGTCAACGCGCACCGCATCAACCGGGGAGAGATGCCCAAATTGAATATAAAAGATAAAGATTTTTTCTTTGTCAACGAAGCTGTCCCCGACCTGGTGGCCCGGAGAGTGGTGCAGCTGTGCCGTGAAAGGATTCCCAATTACGGCCCCTTTGATCCGGTCATGGATGTCCAGGTGATCACGCCCATGCGGCGGACCGCCGCCGGGGTGGAGAAGCTGAACAAGCTGTTACAGAAAGCGCTGAATCCCTTTGACCGGCGCAAAAATGAAGTGACCCTCCGGGGGGTAACTTTTCGCAGCGGTGACAAGGTGATGCAGATCCGGAACAATTATCAGAAAGAGGTTTTTAACGGCGACATCGGCCGGATCAGCAAGCTCGATCTGGAAGAAGGAGAGCTCACCGTAACCTATCGCGATGCGGGCATCAGCCGCCCGGTGGCCTATAATTTCAGCGAACTCGACGAAATCACTCTTTCCTACGCCATCTCGGTGCATAAAAGCCAGGGCAGCGAGTACCCGGTGATCGTGATGCCGGTGATCACCCAGCACTACCTGCTGCTGCAGCGGAACCTGCTTTATACGGGGATTACCCGGGCCCGCAAGCTGGTGGTCCTGGTGGGGACGAAGAAAGCGATGGCCATCGCCGTGGGCAACAACCGCGCCAGGGAGCGTTACAGCTTTCTCGACAGCCGCTTGAACCGGGAAGGTGAGGAGGTTGCCGGGAGCACGGAAGAAAACTAGAAAAAAGCTGCCGGTCAGGCGGCTTGCAGAATATTTTTGGCGAGCGTTTTTCCCGCCCCGGTGTCTCACCTGTGAAAAGCTGCTGTCACCGGCGGCGCGGTTGCCCCTGTGCCGCTCCTGCATGACCACCTTTACCCCCGCCGGCCTGATCTGCCCACGCTGCGGCCGGCTGCTTTCCTCCGGTCAGCCCTGTTCCTGTGCGGTGGAGATCCTGCCCTTGCAGGGTCTTTTTGCTCTCTCCTGGTACGAGGGGGCCTGGAGGCAGATGCTGCACCGTTTTAAATTTAGGGGAAAGCGCGCCCTGGCCCGGCCCCTGGGGAGCTGGTTGGGCACGTCCCTGGGGGAGCAAACCTGCTGGGAGCTCGAGCTGGTTGTTCCGGTGCCGCTGCACCGCCGGCGGCAGCAGGAGCGGGGCTATAACCAGGCCCACCTGCTGGCTTATTTTACCGCGGGGGCACTGGGGCTGCCTTTGCGAACCCTGCTGGCCCGGCCCAAGGC
>JAAZIE010000194.1 GCA_012510305.1 Bacillota bacterium
AATGAGCTGGACAAGTACAGCCTCTACCTGGATGAGGGCGAGAAGACTATTACCGCCGCGGTGGTGGGCAGGCTTTTCTCCGGCGATATCAAGAGCACCGTCTTTGCCCTTACCGATGCCCTCAGCGAGGGCAACCTGGACCGGGCCCTGCGGGCGCTGTCGCTGCTGGACCGGAAACGGGAAGAACCGCTGAAGATTTTCTTTATGCTCACGCGCCACTACCGGCTTCTTCTCGGGGCCCGCTCGCTGCGGGAAGAGAAGGTGCCCTCCGCGAAACACCCCCGGGAGCTGGGGGTGGGTTCCTTCGAAGCGGGCAAGGTTTTTAGACAGTCCGCCGCTTTCAGCCGGGAAAGCCTCGAGGAGATCATCATTGCGCTGCAGAAAATAGATCGCCGGATCAAAACAGGGCGAATCCCTCCCCGGCAGGCCCTGGAGATCGCCATCGCCCGCATTTGGGAACTTTCGCCGCGCCGTTAAGAAACGGGAAGGGGGGCCCTGCGGAATCTCCCCGCCAGTGCCGGTGAAAGCCGAAACCGTAAAATTTCGCTTGCCGCCGGCTCTCTTTGATCATAAACTAAACCCGGGGTGAAGCTGTGAAACGACTGGGCCTGATCATTACAAGTATACTCCTGGTTGCCGCCATGCTGCTGTCGCTGATGCAGCGGAACCTGCTGCCTGTCTTTTTTGATCTTTTCACCGCCGGGCCGGGCGGTGAAGAAGCGGTGCCCCTCCAGCTGGAGGAAGGGGATCCTGCCACCGGCGGGAAGGCAGCTGAAGATGCCGAAACGACGGCAACCAGCATCAAAAATCTTTCCCGCCAGATCACCGCCGGGGCCGGCGACGACCACGATAAACTGCTGGCGATCTATGACTGGGTCACCGCCAATATAACCTACGACCTGGAGAAGGCCAAGAACATCGGAGAGTACGGTTATGGAGCTGAATATCTCTTTGAAACAAGAAAAGGGGTTTGCCATGATTACGCCGAGCTTACCGGGGCGCTGCTGAAAGCCGCGGGGATCAAGGCCACTTACGAAAGGGGCGAGGTTCATCCCGCTCCCGGCAAAACTGAAAACCATGCCTGGAACCGCGCCCTTATCGGAGAAACCTGGTACGGCCTGGATACGACCTGGGGTTCCGGTTTCATCGATGAAGATAAGGGGCTCTTTGTCCCGCGGCCATCGCGCCTTTACCTGACCACGCCGGAAGAGCTGGCCCGGCTGCACCGCGATCCCGAATACAAAAAGGCCTGCGAAATAAAACAGATGCGCAACCGGGCCCGGAAGGCCAAGCCCGTCTGCCTGCCCAAGTACGAGGCCGGGCTGCTGAAACGGTTTAACAAAAGCCGGGAGGAGGCCGGGCTGGCCCCGTTCAAAGAAGAAACCGCGCTGCTCGAGATAACCAGGCAAAGCGCGGCCGGTGCTGCAGAAAAAGAATGCCGCAATGAAAAATACTCTTTGAGCGAACTGGAAAAAAAGGTTATGGATAAATCCCTGCCGCTGCGCCTCTCTTGTTTTCAGTTCTACCTGTTTACGGTGTGGGATTATCCCACACCCACGGCAAAGGAACTCTACCGCCAGATTTTAGAGCAGTCAAAACCGCCTGCTTTTCTAAATGACAGCGCTTTCACAGGGCTTACCGTGGGGGTGGTTCGCCAGGGCGACCTGGTGGTGGTAATCCTGCTGGGCCTCTCCTACTACTGAGCGGTAATGCAACAACAAGGACCGTCCCTCCTGTTTCATTTTCCTCTTGTTTCAGGGTGGTAATGCAACAACAAGGACCGTCCCTCCTGTTTCACTCCGGTGTTTCAGCCGGCCGTGCTTTGGTTGAACAGGCGGGTCAGGCGGGATTTTTTCCGGGCGGCGTTGTTTTTGTGAATGACTCCCTTGGCGGCAGCCTGGTCGATCCGGCGCACCGCTATTTTTAAATTATCCCGGGCCGACTCATGGTCGCCTTCCTGGAGAGCCTCTTCAAAATGGCGAATCGTGGTTTTAACCATGCTTTTCATGCGGCGGTTACGGGCGGTTCGTTTCACCGTTTGCCGCATTCTTTTTTCAGCCGATCTGGTAATAGGCAAATCTGACTACCTCCCTTTTTCTCTACCGAGCATTGAAATATTACCATCTATAACGTGGAAAAGCAAGCCTGCCCGCTTCAATTTTAATGCATAGAGGAAAAATTTATTGGTTAAGCTAAATCCGCAGCTAAAAGTGGTATTTTACCCTGCTGCAACAGAGAACCAACTGAAGGAGGCTTTTTGATGATCGGTTTAATTGTTCGCCTGGTGGTATCGGCAATTGTGCTCATGCTGGTAAGCTGGCTCCTGCCGGGGTTTGCCACCCTGACTTTCCTTCATGCACTGGTCGCTGCCGTGGTGATCGCCTTGCTCGGCTTTGTCGCCGAAAGCCTTTTTGGAGGGAAGATCTCGCCGCAAAACCGCGGCCTGGTCGGATTCATCACCGCCACCATCGTGATTTACGTGGCTCAGTTTGTCGTTCCGGGCATGACCGTATCTTTTCTTGGAGCCGCTCTCGCCGCGGTCGTCATCGGCATTGTTGACCTTTTTGTTCCCACCGAGCTGCGGTAGCTGATAAGGGAAGGAGCGCGTTTGATATCGTCTAAACAGGAGTCAAGCGCTGGTTTTGTGCCGCTCTACAATGTCCGGACCGACCTGGCCCTGGAAGCCCGGGAGCTGGTTCAGCAGCAGACTGCTGCTGAGATTCCGGGCATCACTTCGGAAAATCTGCAGGAAAACGGCATTGCGATCAACCGCCTGGAGATCGAAACTGAACAGGCCTCTCGTCAGCTGGGCAAAAGCGAGGGCCGCTATCTCACTCTCGAGGTTCCGGGCTTGCGGCGGAAAGATGCCGCCTTGCAGGATCGCGTTTCTGAAATCATGGCCCGCGAACTGGTCCGTTTTTTGCGCCTGCCCGAGAACCTGGACCAGTCTGTGCTGGTGGTAGGGCTGGGCAACTGGAATGTAACCCCCGACTCCCTGGGTCCCAAGGTAATCGAAGATCTTTTGGTCACGCGCCATGCGGTGGCCGCAGGGCAGAAGATCCTGGGCGATGGTTTCCGGGCGGTCTGCGCTCTTTCCCCGGGCGTTCTGGGCACTACCGGCATTGAAACCGGGGAGATCATCGCCGCCCTGGCGCAGCGGGTCAAACCCGCCCTGGTAATCGTCATCGATGCCCTCGCCGCCCGCCGCCTGGAGCGGCTTCACACCACCATCCAGGTGGCCGATTCGGGGATCAGCCCCGGTTCGGGAGTGGGCAACAACCGCCTGGGGATCAACCGGCAAACGGTGGGAGCACCCACGGTGGCCATCGGTGTGCCCACGGTGGTCGATGCTTCCACTATTGCCGGTGAAGCCTTCGACGCCCTGGCCGATCATTTCAAAAAAGATGCCCGGGGGCATGCCCTGGGCAACGTGATGAAAGATTTTGATTGGGAACAGCGCCGCCTCCTGATCACCGAGGTGCTCGAGCCTTATGCGGGGGGGCGTCTCATGGTCACACCGAAAGAAACCGATGCTTTTGTTGAGGATATGGCCTACATTATCTCGGCGGCCCTCAACTCGGCCCTTCATCCCCGCGTGCACAGCGAAGGCAGCGAAAAATACCTGCAGTAGGCGAGCCCTTCTGCCGGGGTCTACTTGTACGGGATCAGCGTTTTATCGTCCAGGCGGTACCGGTCCACCCGGTCGGCCAGCTCTTCGGGAACCGTGACCGCGGCCGGATCGCCGTCCGAGATGTAGCGCCTTTCCGGATCGTCGCGCAGCTGCTCCAGCCAGTCGTAGAGCCCCACGCCATCGGTATCCATCTCGCTGGCCCGCACCCGGGGCAGCGCCGCCGGGTTGAAATCCCGGCTGAAAGGTGAGGGCGCCGGGTTGGCCCCAACAAGCAAAATCCCGTCGTGGCGGTAGGCGGTCCCCTTAAAATTCCCCTCGATGATGTAGCTCATATCCTCAGGGTGTTCGCCAAAAGGAAGGGCCAGGCTGCGCACATTGTAGCCGGGCAGGTAGTCGCGGGTTCGTTTCACCTGCAGGGCCAGTTCACGGCGGGCCTGCTTCGGGGCGAGGCGCCGCAAGTTGCCGTGGTTGTAGCAGTGGTTGCCGATTTCAAACCCTTGTTCCACCAGGTAGGAAAGCTTTTTCTGGATATGCTCGGCCTGCCCAAAGGGTGTTTCGTAAAAAATATAAAAAGTAGCCGCCAGGCCAAAGTCGGGGTGGGTGCTGTGAAATTCCTCCAGTATCCCCACCGCACACTGCGGATCGATCACCAGGCGGCCGTTCTTTTCGAGGTAGCGGAATTGCCCGCTGTTACCGTCGTCGAAAGTGAGCACCACCGGAGAGCAGCCTGCGGGGAGATCGATACGGCCGTCCAGGAGATCGTTCATCGAGATGAGGCGGTAGCCTTCTTCGTAAAGTGTTTCCAGGTCTTTGCGAAAATTGGCGGGCGTCCGGCACCAGGTGCCCTCCGGTTCCCCGATTTCGTGGTACATGAGGATCATGATCTCTCCCACCTCGTTCACGCCCAGGGCTTGGTAGTCGACCGTTTCACCGGGGTTTTCCCGGCGGTCGCTATCCCCGTCTTCCTGTTCCTCTTCGCCGGGGGCGCCGGCGGTATTTCCCTTGTTGCTGCAGGAGACCGCCAG
>JAAZIE010000195.1 GCA_012510305.1 Bacillota bacterium
CCTACTGTCACCTTTTTGCCACGACCGCGAGGCTTAATCCCACCGCAGGGGACGGTTAAGGCGCGTTGACACCTCCCATACCAGGTGCTATGCTCAAAATGGAGGTGTCTAATTATGCCCAGGGGAGCCCGGGTTAAAAGCAGCAGCGGGGTTTACCATGTGATGATGCGGGGTATAGGCCGCCAGGACATCTTTCACGACGCGGAAGACAGGGAGAGGTTCATTGAAACACTGGTTCGATTTAAACGCGTCAGCAATTACAAAGTATACGGCTATTGCCTGATGAACAACCATATCCACTTGTTGATCAAGGAAGAAAAAGAGGCCATATCGCAGAGCATCAAGCGTATTGGGGTAAGCTATGTTTACTGGTTTAACGCGAAATATGAGCGGTGCGGCACTTTGTTCCAGGGAAGATTTAAAAGTGAAAATGTTGAAGATGAGCGTTACCTGCTGGTAGTACTGCGGTATATCCATCAAAATCCGCTGAAAGCCGGACTGGTAACAAAACCGGCCGGATGGATTTGGAGCAGCTACAATGAGTATCTCAGCCGGTACCCCTTGCTTGTGGATACTGATTTTGTACTTGACCTGCTCCATCCTCACCGCAAAGAGGCTGTGGAAATCTTCTTAAAATTTATGGCTGAAGAGAATGAGGACAAATGTCTGGAGTATGAAGATGTAAAAGAGAGGATATCTGACGAAGAGGTTCGCCGGGCGGTTCAAAAACTTGTAAAGTCCGATGACATCCTGGCAATTAAAAAAATGAGTCGGGATGAGCGCAATAAAGCGATCAGGACGCTTCGAGAAGAAAATGTTTCCGTCAGGCAGCTGGCCAGGGTTACCGGCCTGGGCCGGAGGATTATTGAAAAAGCATAACAGAAGGTGACAGGAGGTACGTCCCCCTGTCACCCGGGGATGGGAGATAGAGCTTTGCAGGAGAACGGAAAAGAGAAGTTTGTGATCATCGACGGTAACAGTTTAATTCACCGGGCTTTCTACGCGCTGCCTTCCACGATGCAGACCGGGCGCGGCGAGCAGACCAAAGCCGTGTTCGGTTTTCTAAGAATGCTTTTTAAACTGCTGGAGGAGGAGAAGCCCGATTATGTTGCCGTGGCCACAGATCCCCCCGGGCCCTCTTTCCGGCAGCAGATCTACAGCGATTACAAGGGGCATCGTCAGAAAACTCCGCCCGAGCTGGGTGAGCAGATGGCGCGGACGCGTGAAGTGCTCGAGGCGATGCGGGTACCCATATTTGAGGTGGCCGGTTTTGAGGCCGATGATGTCATCGGCACACTGGCCGGGCAGGCCGGGGCGGGGCAGGTTGAGGCGATCATCGTTTCCGGCGATGCCGATCTGCTTCAGCTGATCGATGATCGGATCACGGTCTTGCTGACGAGGCGGGGGATCAGCGAGGTGGATCGCTGCAATCGCCCTTACCTGCAGGAGCGTTTTGGCCTGGTACCGGAACAATGGGTCGACTACAAGGCGCTTAAGGGCGATCCTGCGGATAATATCCCCGGTATCCCCGGCGTGGGCGATAAAACCGCCCGCCGGCTGCTGGCAGAATACGGTTCCATCGAAGGGCTCCTGGGCTCGCTGCATCTTGTTAAGGGGAAACTGCGCCAGAACCTGGAGGATAATCGCGATTGGCTTATCACCGGCAGGGAGCTGAATACGATCCGGCGCGATCTACCCCTGGAATTCTCTCACGATTGCTGCCGGCGGGCCGGCCCTGATCGCGAAAAGCTGCTCGCTCTTTTCGAAGAGCTGGAGTTCAGAAGCTTCGCCGACAAGGTGGCCGCTCTTGCTCCCGCAGCGAAAATCGAACCCGATGCAGCGCCGCTGCGCGGGGAGGCGGTGACGGATCTGGACCGGCTCGAGGCCCTTCTGGGCGGCCTGGAGCAGGGTGCCCGGGTGGCCCTGCTGGCGGAACCTTCACCGGAGCGGCCTTCCTGGCGGTTCCCCCCCGTGCTGCTGGCTTTTGCTTTTGACGAAAAGAGCTGCTTTTACCTGGAACCGGCTGCTTTTGAGAAGCAGGCCGGGCTCTGGGCTGTTTTCAGCCGTGCCTTTGAGCGCTGCGGGGAGCTCACCGGTTACCGGGTAAAGCACCTCTACAGTATTTTTGAGCAGGCCGGGCTGGGAAAACCACCCTTTACTTTTGATTGCCGGCTGGCCGCGTACTTGCTTGATCCCGGTAGCGGCCGCTACGGTTTGGATCAGCTGGCCCGGGAGTATCGCGGTTTTCCGGAGGCGGAGGCCGCTGAAGGGGGAAAGCGTCCCCGGAAATTGCCCCTTGAGCAGCGCGGCCGCCTGCTGGCCTCCCGCGCCGCCGCGCTCTTTGCCCTGCGCAAGCAACTTGCCGCCCGCTTAAAAGAGCGTTCCCTGGAGCAGCTTTTCGATACGCTCGAAATGCCGCTGGCGGGGGTGCTGGCGGACATGGAGAGAGAGGGCATCTCTGTCGACCTGGAGTTGCTTCATGACCTCTCCGCCGAGATTCGCAGCCGTATTGACCGGCTCGAAGACAAAATTTATGCCCTTGCCGGGGAGAGCTTTAACCTGAATTCACCGCAGCAGCTGTCGGCAATTTTATTTGAAAAGTTGAAGCTGCCGGTGGTACGCAAGACCAAAACGGGCTATTCCACCGATGCGCGGGTGCTCAAGGAGCTGGCACCGCATCACCAGGTCGTTGCTGAAATACTGCACTATCGCCAACTGGTCAAGCTGGAAGGAACCTATCTCTCCGGGCTGCTGCCCCTCATCGACAGCAGGGAGATGAAGCTGTACACTACTTTTAACCAGGACGTGACGGCAACCGGCCGCCTCAGCAGCAGCGAGCCCAACCTGCAAAATATCCCCATCCGCCTGGAGGAAGGCCGGCGGATTCGCGGCGCCTTTATCCCCTCCCGGGCAAGCCGGGTGTTTCTGGCAGCCGACTACTCCCAGATCGAGCTGCGGGTTTTGGCCCACCTTTCCCGCGATCCCATTCTACTTGACGCCTTCGAGAGGGACGAAGACATTCACCGGCGCACGGCGGCGGAAGTATTCCAGGTGGCTCCCGAAGAGGTTACCCCGGCGATGCGGGAGAAAGCCAAGGCCGTTAATTTCGGGATTATCTACGGGATCAGCGATTACGGGCTGGCCCAGGGCCTCGGTGTTTCCCGCAAGGAGGCGCAGAGCTATATCGAGGGCTATTTCAACCGCTACGTGGGGGTTCAAGCATACTTGGAAGAGGTGATCGCCCGGGCCCGCGAAGAGGGCTATGTCACCACCCTCATGGACCGGCGCCGCTACCTGCCTGAAATTAGCTCCGCCCACTTTGGGCGGCGCAGTTTTGCCGAGCGCATGGCCCGCAACACCCCGGTCCAGGGTTCGGCGGCCGATATCATCAAGCTGGCCATGCTGCGCGTGGACCAGACGATCAGGGATGGGGGATTTAAGGCCAGGCTGCTCCTGCAGATACACGACGAGCTGCTTTTTGAAGTGGACCGGGAAGAGCTGGGCTTTTTTGCACCGGTGATCCGGCGGGACATGGAGCAGGCTTTTACCCTGGAGATTCCTTTAAAAGTGGATCTCAAGTATGGTGACAACTGGGCCGGGCTGGAGCCCTTGGAACCCG
This sequence comes from Bacillota bacterium, assembly GCA_012510305.1. Lineage (GTDB taxonomy): Bacteria > Bacillota > Dethiobacteria > DTU022 > DTU022 > JAAZPQ01. The sequence continues at coordinate 3,620 of JAAZIE010000195.1, forward strand.
CCGCCAAATGAGCGGAGCCCGGGCAAATAGGGGGAGGGTAAAGCTGTGCCGGAGCTTCCCGAGGTAGAGGTTATCAGGAAAGAGTTAACAGCGCATGTTTGCGGCAAAATATTTGCCGAACCGGCGGTTTACTACCAGCGGGCGATCCGCTATCCTGACGCGGAAACATTCAGCCGTCGCCTTCAGGGGTGCCGCGTGCAAAATTTGGACCGGAGAGGGAAATACC
>JAAZIE010000022.1 GCA_012510305.1 Bacillota bacterium
GATCTGATCATCCCCGCAGCCGCGGCCGCACTGGAAGGCCGTCAGCTGCAGCCTATTCTGGTGAACCCGGCTTGAGCACAATCTTTTAATTCAGGTCCAAACAAAAATTTACAAGCAGCCGGGTTATGCTATACTTATGGAGGTGCCTCGTTTGTCAGAAATACTGGGAACGCTGATTACAGCAATGGTCACCCCCTTCGACGACAAGGGGGAGGTAAAATACAGCACCGCCGCGAAGCTGGCCCGCCACCTGGTAGATCACGGCTCCACCGGGTTGGTGGTCTCCGGCACCACCGGGGAATCTCCCACCCTCACTGCGGTAGAAAAAATTGAACTGTGCCGGGTTGTTCTGGAGGCGGTTCAGGGGAAAGCGGCGGTAATTGCAGGCACCGGCAGCAACTGTACCGCCGCGGCGGTAGAGCTGACCGAAAAGGCAACCGCCGCCGGGGTGGACGGAATTTTGTTGGTCACGCCCTACTACAACAAGCCCACCGGGGAAGGGCTGTACCATCATTTTCGGGCTGTCGCCGGGGCTACCGATCTGCCGGTAATGCTCTACAATGTCCCGGGGCGGACCGGTGTAAATTTGAGCGCGGATACAGTGCTCCGTTTAGCGGAGATAAAAAATATCATCGCCCTGAAAGAAGCCGGGGGTAACCTGGAGCAGGCGGCGGAAATCTGCGCCGGGGCGCCGCCCGGGTTCAGCCTTTACTCGGGTGATGATGCGCTAACCCTGCCCCTGCTCAGCCTGGGAGCGGTGGGGGTGGTCAGCGTGGCCTCGCACCTGGCGGGCCCGCAAATTGCGGCAATGATGAAGCGCTATAAGGAAGGGCGGCCGGCCGAAGCGACCCGGCTTCACCTGGAACTGCTGCCGTTATTCCAGGGCCTTTTCGTCGCGGCCAATCCTATTCCGGTCAAGGCTGCGCTGAACCTCTCCGGGATGGAAGTGGGCCCGCCCCGCCCGCCGCTGCTGCCGCTGGAGGGTGCAAAGCTGGCCGGCCTGGACCGGTTGATGCGGCTCTATGAACGGCGGTTGCTGAGCGCCACGTAAAAATTTTAACAGTTCGTTTAAAAGGAGTAGTTGTAAATTGAAAAAAATAAAGAACAGCCTGCGTGTAATCCCCCTGGGCGGCGTGGGGGAGATTGGCAAAAACATGTTCCTTTTCGAGTACGGCAGCGATGCCGTACTCCTCGACGCCGGCCTGGCATTTCCCGAAGAGGAGATGCACGGGATCGATATTGTGCTGCCCGACACCACTTATCTTCTGGAAAACAAGGATAAACTGCGGGCTATTGTTCTAACACACGGACATGAAGATCACATTGGCGCCCTGCCCTACCTGGTCGATGAGCTGCCGGTGCCCATATACGGAACCCGCCTCACCCTGGGGCTGCTTAAAGCCAAGCTGGAGGAGTACGAACCTTTTCCGGCGGTAGAGTTTCATGAAATCAAGGCCGGGCGGGAGCTGGTTATCAGCGACAGCTTTCGCCTGGAATTTTTTCAAACAAACCACAGCATCCCCGGAACGGTGGGCCTGGCCCTGCACACACCCGTGGGCACGGTGGTCCATACCGGAGACTTCAAATTTGATCATACCCCGGTGGACGGAAAGCTCACCGACTTCTACAAGCTCGCCGAGCTGGGCCGTCGCGGCGTCCTTTTGGCCCTCGTCGACTCCACCAACGCCGACCGCCCCGGATTTACCGCTTCGGAGAGCGAGGTGGGTGAAACCATTGATGACATTTTCCGCCTGGCACAGCAGCGGATCATCTTCGCCACCTTCGCCTCCAATATTCACCGTGTTCAGCAAGTGATCACCGCCGCACACAGGTACGGCCGCAAGGTCTGCGTCACCGGGCGAAGCCTGGTCAATTCTGTGCGCATCGCCTCCGAACTGGGCTACCTTAACCTGCCCCCCTCGATCCTGGTGGAGCTGGATCAGATCGACCGGATCCCGCTGGATCAGCTGGTTCTGCTTACCACCGGCAGCCAGGGAGAACCGATGTCCGCGCTCACCCGTATCGCCAATTCCGAGCACCGCCAGGTGGAGATTATCCCCGGAGACACCGTGATCATCGCGGCAAACCCGATCCCCGGCAACGAGAAGCTGGTCGCCCGGACGGTGGACAATCTTTTCCGGCGCGGAGCCGAGGTGATCCATCGCTCGGTTTCGGGAGTGCATGTCTCCGGACA